>NZ_JAPZSS010000067.1:0-43668 GCF_027532015.1 Microcystis sp. LE19-131.1A
ACCCTTATAGAGACAGACATTACCGCGATTTTTGTCAATTGTTTGCGATCTAGAGCGAACTAATCAATTAAATCTCTTGCCAGATAAGGATTTAGTCGATTTATGCCCCCATATCGAACCATACCAAGTCCCGAAGAGCCTTAATTTGCAAGAGTTCTAGTAAGTCAATTACTGTTTCTTTATAATCGGCGAAGTGATAGTTATTAAATCTTTCGGTGCTGGTTTGATCTTTGGGTTTCTTTTCCTTATGTGAAGAAGCCGAAAATCAATTTAGTTGTAAAATACCTACACCTGTCAGAGAGGGGAGAGGAGAATAAATAAAAATAATCTCCTGAATCCTGACTCCTGAATCCTGAATCCTGATAACTGATTAAATGCCGTGACTTTTGCCGATTACCCAATGACGACGGAAGAAGCGAGCGAGCGAAGTTTCTTCTAAGGATAAGTAAATCGGTCTTCCGTGGGGACAAGTGCGGGGATTACGAGTATTTTGCCAATCATCGAGTAAATTCTGCATTTCTTCTAAACTTAAAGCTGTACCGTTACGGATCGCACTACGGCAAGCGGTGGCCACCTGAGCAGTTTGTAAATCCCCCCCTAAACTTAATTCTAGTAAAGCATCAGCCCGATCCTCCCGTTCTTTTAGGAGAACAGGAATACTACGAATTGCCCAAGAGCGATCGCCAAAACTAGCAATTTCTAATCCTAAACGTTGTAATTGTTCGATTTGTCGAGTAGTTAACTGATTTAAGATGATCGGAGTATCTAACGGCACGATTTCCCAGTTATCCTCTAAACGTTCGTACAAAACCCGCTCATGGGCAATATGTTGTTCCACTAACCATAATCCGTTAGGATGTTCGGCAACTATATAAGTTTGGTGAATTTGAGCTAATGCCTTTAATTCCAGCCGATTTTTCCTGGATTTCTCCCCTATTGTATAGGTGCTTTTTTCTTCGGCAGCCTTGAGAATTTGACTGACGCGCTGATTTTGCGCTTTTTCGGGCATATGTTCGGGATTTAGTCCTAACGCCTTGTCTATGGCTGAAATTATCTGTTCTTGCCAAAAAACGAGGTTATGCAGGTATATTTCCGCTTTAGCTGGGTGACGATTCCAATCGATCGAACGAGGGTTAAGATGTAAATGGAGAAAACAAACGGGATAGCGATCTTTAGGGACTGTGCGAGCGAAAGCTTGAAATATTGCCTGTTCTAACTCCGATGAGCGCACCATTCGCCCATTAACAGCAATTTTAACCCAATCCGGTTGATGGCGAGAAATGCGATCGGGCAACCCAATGACTAATTCAATTTGAGCCAATTCTGCGTCAGGAGTCGTTAAGTCAAGTTTTAGGGCTGCTAAATCGTTAAAATGCAGAGATTTAACTAATTGCGGTAATATTTGACTGGCATCCTTACCCGGACTAATGCGTAACCAATCTTGATGATCTTGGAAAACCTGCCAAGTAATTTGGGGATGACAGAGAGCAAAATTATGAATTAAAATCTGTATATCCTTTAATTGTTTGTTAATTGACGGTAAAGCTTGACGACGCACAGGAAAGTTAGCAAAGAGATTTTCTACCGTGACGATAGTGCCGATAGCTATAGGAATCGTTTCTAAATTATCCGGCTCGCCCTGGTGATTGTAAAGACAATAACAACCTAAATCATCGTCATGACGACTGGCAACCCGCAGACGCGCCACCTGTGCGATACTGTGCAAAGCTTCACCACGGAATCCGAGACTGGTAATCTGCCAAAGATCGTCCCGTTGGCGGATTTTGCTGGTACTGTGGGCATAGCTACACAGTTGCAAATCTTCTCTAGACATTCCCCTACCGTTATCCGATACTTGTATTCGCCAATTTTGGGGAGATATATCGATGGTAATCCTATCTGCCCCCGCATCAATGGCATTTTCGACTAATTCCCGCACCACAGCGCCTAAAGAGTCGATTACCTCTCCTGCGGCAATTAAATCGATTACGTCTTGGGGTAAAACTTGTATGGGCAAGGTCATCAATTAATGGTTTTAGCCAAGGGCAAACTCGATATATTGTCCCACAGGGGGTGCATGATTAAGGATTCCCCCCCTAGCAATTTATCGGCGATCGCTGCTTCCTTGCCATCCCGCTGCACCGATCAAATATAGCGATAGTCCTGGAGCAAGTCCAATGATACTAAATCGGCAAAAATGTTGTTGATAGGCAATAATCCCTGATCGAGATAAGATTAATTCTGGTGATGATAGGGAAGACAGTGGTGAATAAACTAAGCATTCTGGTTTTACACGGACCGAATTTAAACCTATTGGGGAAAAGAGAGCCGAATCTCTACGGTAACATCAATTTAGAAGCGATTAACCAGTTTTTAAGCGAAGAAGCTACCCGTTTAGGTGTGAATTTAACCGCGCACCAGTCCAATCAGGAAGGGCAATTAGTGGACTGGATTCAGCAAGCATGGGGTCAGCATGACGGTATTTTGATTAATGCAGCAGCTTATACTCATACCAGTATCGCCATCCGCGACGCACTCTTAGGCACAAAAATTGCCTGTGTGGAAGTACACTTAAGCAATATTTACAAACGCGAGTCTTTTCGTCATCATTCCTACATTGCCGATATAGCTATCGGACAGATTAGCGGTTTTGGGGCCGAAAGTTATCGCTTAGGATTATGGGCATTAGTCGATTATTTGCAAAAGAATGGGAAAATTTAAGACAAATGCTGGAACTTCGGGCTTTTAAACCCAAATTTTCGATAAACTAGCGTAGAGGCCGTCTTTAGTTAATAAATCTTCATGGGTTCCCGATTCGACTAATTCCCCGCGTTTCAGGACAAGAATTCGATCGACATTGCGAATAGTAGAGAGACGATGGGCGATAATAATAGCAGTACGATCGACTAAAATCTGTTCTAAAGCTTCTTGAATTAATACTTCCGTTCCCACGTCTAAACTAGCAGTAGCTTCATCTAAAACTAAAATTTCTGGGTTACGAATAGCGACTCTCGCAAAAGCGAGTAATTGTTTTTGTCCTCCCGACAAATTTGCGCCCCGTTCGCGTAAAAGAGTATGATAACCATCGGGTAACTCCTCGATAAAGTGATCGATATTAGTTAATTTAGCCGCTGCCTTCACCTGCTCAAAATCATAATTTTCTCCTAAAGTAATATTGCGAGTAACATCTCCAGCAAAGAGAAAAGTTTCTTGGAGAATCACACCGATATAACGTCTTAATTCCGCTTGGGGAAGATAACGGATATCGATACCATCCACTAGAATTCTGCCCTTACTTGGTTCATAAAGACGACAGAGAAGACGAATAATCGAACTTTTTCCCGCACCAGTGGGACCGACTAAAGCGACTTTTTCACCGGGATTAATGGTAAAATTAAGACCTTTAATAATATATTCATCAGGTTTATAACCAAACCAAACATTTTCAAAAATAATCTCGCCAGTTTTAAGTTTTGCTGGGAAAGAAATCTCTTTATAATTGTTAGAATCAGTAATTTCAATGGGAATACTCATTAATTCCCCAATGCGTTCAATAGCAGTAAAACCCGATTGAAACATGGTAAATTTTTCAGCAAACTGACGCAGGGGATTAAAGAGACGTTGGGAGAATAAAATAAAAGCCGATAAAATCCCAAAATCAATGGTTTTTTGGAGAATAAAAATACCCCCTAACCATAATACTCCTGCCACGGCAATTAATCCGATCCATTCCAACGTAGCTGAGACGGCCGAATCATAAAAAATTGTTTTATCTAGGGATTGACGATAGTGAGTATTGGTAGCGCGAAACATTTCAGCGTTAAAACGTTCGCGGCGAAATAATTGAACAATATTAACTCCGACTACATTTTCCTGTAATTGGGCATTAAGTTTTGATAATTCCTCGCGTACTTGATAGTTAGCCCTGCGATATTGTTTTTGAAAAAAGATAATTAAAGCAGTGACAGGAAATAACATCAACACCAACAATAGAGCTAATTGCCATTGCAGGGTAAACATGGTGAGGATAATAACTAAAATATTGACCAGATCACTGACAACTCCGATCGCCCCACTAGCAAAAACTTCTCCTAATGCTTCCACATCGCTGGTTAAACGAGTGACTAAACGTCCCACGGGAGAGCGATCAAAAAAACTAGAGGAAAGGGAAGTAACATGACTAAATAAATCTTCCCGGACATTAGCAGTAATTGACTGACCGACTTTCTGCACTAGATAACCTTGTGTTGTCCCTAAAATCAGTCGTAAAATAATCGAAACCGACAGGATAATAATTAAGGTATTAATGGCTGCTGTTAAGGGCATTTGAGCCAAAAAACCCCAGGTTTGTTCCTTTTGCAAAAGGGAAACCGCTTGACCGATAATTAAGGGTTGGATCGCCCCCGTCAGAGATAGGGGAAAAAGAAGTATTAATGAACAAAATAGCAGGGCTTTTTGCTTTTTTGCGTAGGGAAGTAATCTTAATAATAAGCTCCAGTCATTTTCTTTGACCGGAGGGGACACAGGGGAGGATGATAGACTCATGAAGTGATTTCCCATGAAATTCTGGGCAGCAGGGGAGAAATTACGCCCCTATTGTTAACTTTTCTAACAGGCGATCGATTTGGAAATGTTCCCCCATTAATTCTCGAATACAAGCGACTTTTACCTGTTCCTGTAAGCGAATTTTCCCGAAGGCCTGATCGACGATTTCCACGGTACTGAGAGTATCTAAATTTACCGAGAGAATCGGTACTTCTAAATCCTCGGCCCGTCCCAAAATTAGGGGATCCGGAGAGATAGAACCAGTTAAGATCAAACAGGTGGTAGAAGTTTCTAGGGCAGCTAACTGGAGGTCTGTGCGATCGCCGCCCGTAATCACGGCCATATTTTCCCCCTTGCGAAAATATTCTAAAGCGGCGTTGACATTCATCGCCCCGATCGCTAAACTTTCTACCATCCAATCTAAACGATCGGGACGACATAATACTTTGGCCCCCAAAAGATGGACAATTTCCCGAACACTAATACTACGCAATAATTTACTAGCAGGTAACAGTCCTAAAACTTCCACCCCTTGGCGGGACAAATAGGGTTTCAGGAGAGATTGTACTTCCTCCCAATCATCGGCCGGGATATCACTAATCACTACCCCCAGCAGCTGATTATTTAATTCCTCTCTTGCTTTCAGCAGACTCTCGGCAATTAGGGGAGAACTATAGCGGGCCACCAATAGGATTGGAGTCTGGAGAATTTTGGCCATCTCCCCCATCGATAACTGAAAAATACTGCCTTCCCAGAGAGTCCCCGGCCCTTCGAGGAGGATAATATCACTGTTAACTCGATCGAGATAACCAGCAAGAATATTGCCGTAGTCCTGTTGATCTACACCTTGTAAACGTTTAGCAACGGAATCCGCATCAGTGTAGATCAGGGGTAAACGCAGCTGCTCCGGGGATAATTCTAATAATTGCCGAATAAATTCTACATCCTCATCGACCAATTGCCCATCGACGTATCCCGGACAATTGCCCACTGGTTTGCCGTAACTTATCTCTAGTCCTTTTTGTCGCAAGAGATGCGCTAACCCGACGACAGTTCCCGATTTACCACTGAGGGGTTCCAGGGAAGAGATAAGTATAGATTTGGCTGATTTGGCCACGATTTGCTCCTTTTAACCCGTAAAATCCCGACTTTTATCATTCAAATTGCAGCAGTTTCCGATAAAATCCCTGCGAAAAGTCGGCCGAACCTAGCTGCTTAAAGGTTTTAATTGCACCGATGAGATACTCGATCAACTCGGCGTTAAGAATCGTCATTTCATAGCTTAGGTCGGCCTGTCCTTCAAATTGTAAACGACAACGGGTCAATTCCGAGGGCAATTTTGATACATACCAAGAGGCCACAAAGGGAATCCCTTCGCTATTTTCTATGTGACGACGACCTTCTAAAGATCCTCCTTGATACAAAGCGATCGCATAGGGCAAGATACTATGTTTGTCCTTGGCATAGTAGGGCATATATACTAACACATCAGCCTTATTAGCGGGTTCCAATTGTTCGATCGTCGGCATAATTAGTCAATTCTTGGGTTCTCAGCCAAGTTACCAGTGACACTGATATTTTCTATATATTTTAACCGATCGCCCCCATAATCTCCCGATCAAGAAAATAGGCAGATTTTACGGCCAGATCAGCTTTCTTCACTGAGGTGATCATCGGCTATAACTGGCATACTAACCCGAAAAACCGTGCCGGGGTAAGGGGAACTTGTTGGATCGGGATTAGGACTGATAAATTCAATCGTCCCCCCCATGCTGGTAATTAATTCTTTGGCGATCGCTAAACCCAATCCCGTACCAGGTATATCTCCCCCTGCTTGCACTCCCCGGTAGTGACGTTGAAAAATTCTTTCTTGATCACTCCTCGCTATACCATAACCTGTGTCTTTAAAAACAATTTCTACACTATTCTTAACATTTTTTACCTCGACGGTGACTTTTCCGCCAGCAGGAGTATATTTGAGAGCATTATCAATTAAATTGCTGAATACTTCCCGCAAACCGGGGATATTGGCCCGAATAAGTGGTATGTCTTCCCCGTGAATCGTTTCTAGACTGAGATTTCTCTCTTTGGCTACAGCCTGGGCCGAAAGGAGCAGCGGATCGAGAATATCATGGAGATCGATCGGAGTTAGTTGGCTGCTGCCAGCAGGCAAGAGAAAGGTGGTGGGGGAAGATTGCGCTTGCAGGAGAGGAATATCGACGGTGGGGTAATTTTCGCTTTCTTGCTGAATTTGTGCCTCAAATTCGGCAATTAAGTCCCGAACTCGATCGCTTTCCCTCAATATACCGGTAATGGCAGGATCGTTACCTTCTTCGGCTAAAAGCCTTTTGAGTAGAAGTTTACCAAAGGTTTTTAAAGCGGTAAGGGGATTGCGGATTTGATGAAGAAAAGTATCGAGGCGCTGACGTTGCCATTGTCGATAATAACGTTCTTCTCCCAATTGGCGATCAAGTACACAGGCTAAAGCGAGGGTTTGGGTGATTTTTGCCATCTGGGTTAATTCCCAACTTTGCCAAGGTCGTTTTTCTCTGGTTGTCACCAATAATCCGATCATGCCCTCTTCATACATTAAGGGTAAAAACAAGCGATGACCGCTGACGGTCTCCTGATTACTCCAGAGGTGGGATAAATCTTCTAACTTAACCGCAGTTAACAAGTCAGCCGCCGGTTGCCCCGGTTGTAAGGAAAGCCGCTTTTTTTGGGGAGAAGGGGGATTAAAAGGCGGATAAACAACGACTGGGATTAAATTACTCGATAAAGGTTCAGTTAAATAAACCGCACTTCTGTCCGTTTCCATTTGCTCTCGCAAAAGTTCCATCTGTGTCTGACACAGGGCAATAAAATCATCACTCAGGGGAGTCCGGGAGGGGGAGGAGAAGGGCATACTAAGAAAGTAAAAAGTAAAAAATCAGAAAACCTTGATAAAGCTAGGGTTACGAGTTTTATTTCCCAGTTGACAGGGGAGAGAATGACTCTCTCCTTGGGTCGGGTGCAGCCAGTAAAAAGCAATTAGGATAAGGGTTTGGTCACTGTTTTCGGGGTGGATCACGGTATATATTAAAAAAAGTTTAAAAATAATAAGTTTTGTATCGGGATTTGGGGCTGTGTTTTTGTCAGAAAAACTTAAACATAGTCCCAGTCTAGCTTCCGGTCAAACTTGTCCGTAATTGGCTTTCTAAGGGACACTTGATTTCTCGATCTAGAAGGGATATAATCGCTACGGCTTTTGTAACTATCATTACAACGATTAGCCAAAACAGGAGGTAATTGGGTTGGCCAGAAAACGGAAACGTAAGAGTCGCCGTCGTCAAGAAGGACGTAAGATACTTGAACTTGTACCCCAGTATAGTATTGAAAGTGGCGAAGATAAACCCGTAACTGCGGCGCGTAAGTATATTCAAGCTATAGGCATTAGCCCACCAGCTTTATTGGTTGTTAAGCGTAACGAGCATACAACTGATCGCTATTTCTGGGCTGAAAAAGGACTGTTTGGAGCGCAATATGTGGAGGAAAACCACTTCCTTTTCCCAAGCTTGCGCGATCTGCAGCCCCAGCCTCAGCCCGTCAAAGCACCGGTAGCAGTTGCCAAATAACTCAAAGGACTATTAATCGTATCATGGAAAGTGAACTCGTTTACGGAAAAGTAAACGAGTTTTTTTTGAGGATAAGAGGAGCGGGGACCTTTAAGTGATCAGTAATCAGTAAACTGAAAACTCACATCTGATTACCGAAAAGGCGGACAGCTAAGGAGGGAATGGGGTTATGAGAATCTTTTAGGGATTATTTAGGCTAATTTTGGCTTTAAATCGCTTTAATCAATTAAATTTTCTCATTTAAACCCGATAGGATTGCTGAGGTAATAAATTATTTTCGATCAGGATCGTAAAGTTCAACCTTTAAGGTATGATTGGGAACATTAATTATTTTTTTATGTATTGCACTAGAACGTAGAGGGCAAGCAGCAGTGATTAGAGTAGCGATCAATGGTTTCGGACGGATTGGACGTAATTTCCTAAGATGTTGGTTAGGACGGACTAATAGTGGCTTGGAGGTAGTGGGGATCAATGATACATCCGATCCCCGGAGTAACGCTCACCTGCTCAAGTATGACTCGATGTTAGGCAAACTTAACGCTAATATCGATGCCGATGATAATTCTTTAATTGTTAACGGTAAAACCATTAAATGTTATTCCGATCGCAATCCCCTCAATCTGCCCTGGGCAGAATGGGGTGTAGATTTAGTGATCGAAGCTACCGGTGTTTTCGTTGATGAAGAGGGCGCTTCTAAGCATATTGTCGCAGGAGCTAAAAAAGTCCTCATTACCGCACCGGGTAAAGGTTCGGGAGTGGGAACCTATGTCGTTGGTGTCAACGCTCACGAATACGAACACGATAAATACAATGTCATTAGCAATGCCAGTTGTACCACCAACTGTCTTGCTCCTGTTGTCAAAGTGATTCACGAAAACTTCGGCATCATCAAAGGGACGATGACCACCACCCACAGTTACACTGGTGATCAACGGATTCTGGATGCTAGTCACCGGGATCTGCGTCGCGCTCGCGCCGCCGCCGTTAACATCGTTCCCACCTCCACCGGTGCCGCTAAAGCTGTAGCCTTAGTTATCCCGGACATGAAAGGGAAACTTAACGGTATCGCTCTGCGTGTACCCACTCCTAACGTTTCTGTGGTGGATTTAGTGGCGCAAGTGGAAAAAAGCACGATCGCGGAACAGGTAAACGAAGTCCTCAAAGAAGCTTCGGAAAATTCTTTAAAAGGAATTCTCGAATATAATGATTTACCCCTCGTTTCCTCTGATTATCGCGGTGTTGATGCCTCCTCGATCATTGATGCTAGTCTCACCATGGTGATGGGTGGCGATATGGTGAAAGTTATCGCTTGGTACGATAACGAATGGGGTTACTCCCAACGGGTGGTTGATCTCGCTGAAGTCGTTGCCAGCAAGTGGAAAGGCTAAATCAGTGATCAGTCAACTGTAATCGGTGAACAGTGGGCGTTAATTAGGAGTCAGGAGTGGTTAGTGATAACTGACTAACTGATAACTGTTAACTGATAAGTGATAAATTCTCACCGAAAAAGCGCCGATAGATTCCCTCTGTCACCAATTGAGCGGTGATTAGGTTAGCTAGGGCAATCATAAAGAGGATCAGTATCTGGTAGGAAGCGGCGTTTAAAGGTTCACTTCCTGCCAATACCTGTCCGGTGAACATTCCGGGTAAACTGACTAAACCCACCACCATCATCTGATTGAGGGTGGGTATTAAACTAGCTCGAATCGCTGCTTTTTGGTAAGATGCGATCGCTTGTTGAGGGGTTGCCCCTAAACAAAGATGGGTTTCGATTTCCAAACGGTGACTTTTAATGGCACTGCTTAATCTTTCCCCGGCTAAAGAGGCACTATTCATGGCATTGCCTAACACCATCCCCGTCAAGGGAATCAAGTATTGGGGTGAGTACCATTGTTCTGGTTGAATAATTAAAGCAATCGCATAACCTAAAGTTAGACAGCTACTAATCAATAAAGAGCCAAAAACTAGGGGTAATAAGCCTTTATCTCGGCTATCAATGCGATTTTTAGCAACAATAGTCGCGATAGTCATCATTACTGCCAAAATCCCCAGCACGGCTAGAGGATTATCCAGGGAAAAAATAAAGGCGATAACGTAGCCTACCACTAATAATTGCAGGATCGATCGACCGGTCGCCAATAATAATTGGCCCTCTAGAGCTAAATTTGACCAACGGGAGAGGATTAAACAAATACCCATCATCCCCAAAGCCCAACCCAAGTCCACCAGATTTAGTTCTACTAATCCATCCATAAAAATAAAAGAAACAAATTACAACAATACTTAATCTATAAATAGCAAGTTTATAATTATTTTTGACTAATTATTCCTTCTTTTCCCCAACAAATCCCGATTAGTCTCTAATTTTGAGTGAAAGCGCGTGAGTACAATTCCCCCCGTCGATTTATCCCGTCAATACCAAGTCATCAGCGAAGAAGCTAACCATGCCGTTTTAGAAATCCTCCGTTCTGGGCGCTATATTGGCGGTGAAGCTGTGAGCGAATTAGAACGACAATTTGCCCTCTATCATGGTGTTAGCGATTGTGTTGCCTGTAATTCGGGAACCGATGCCCTTTATCTGGCACTGCGCTCCCTCGGTATTCAAGCGGGGGATGAAGTAATTACTTCCACTTTTTCGTTTATTGCCACCGCCGAAGCGATTAATTTAGTCGGGGCAGTGCCGGTTTTTGTCGATATCGATATTAATACTTTTAACCTCGATGTGGCACTGTTGGAAAAAGCGCTTACTCCCCAGACTAAAGCGATTATCCCAGTACACCTTTTTGGGCAATCTGTCAATATGTCTGAGGTAGTAAATTTCGCTCGTTCCCATAATTTATTTGTAATCGAGGATTGCGCGCAGGCAACGGGAGCAGAATGGCATGGGCAGAAAGTGGGGAGTATCGGCGATATTGGCTGTTTTAGCTTCTTTCCCACCAAAAATTTAGGCGGTTGTGGCGATGGTGGCGCAATTACCACCAATAACCCCGAGTTAGCGGCACAAATTCGCATGGTTAAAGAACATGGGAGCAAGGTGCGTTATTTTCATGAGGTAATTGGGGTGAATAGCCGCTTAGATGCCATTCAAGCGGTTATTTTGCAAATTAAGCTAAAATATCTCGATTTTTGGAATAATCAACGGATCGAGATTGCCCAACGTTATCGGGAATTACTGCAACCTTTGCCTAATATCACTTTACCTACCGCTTTAGCCAGAGGTAAGCACGTTTGGAATCAGTACACAATCCTAACGGAAAATCGTGACCAAATTCGGGCAGCTTTGCAGGAAAAAGATGTCCTATCCATGGTTTATTATCCGATTCCCCTACATTTACAGCCGGTTTATCAGTATTTAGGCTATAAAAAAGGTGATTTACCCGTGGCTGAATTGGCCAGTGAAAAAGTGTTATCTTTACCTATGTTCCCCGATTTAAGCTTTGAGGAACAACAACAGGTAGCCTATGCGCTGAAAGATTGTTTGCATAGTTCCTGAGTTATCAGTGGGAATTATGAATTATGAATTATGAATTAAGTAGGTAGGTGTTAAAAATTGTCAGATTTCCCCCCTTATTAAGAGGGGACAATTGGGGTGCATCTCAATTTTGGACAAATATCTAGATGACATTTTGGGCGCACGCAGTTCGATCAACTCACTGACCACGGTGCGCCCCTACCATTGGCGCGATAATATGATTGTAGGGGAGAATTGCATTCGCCCTCTTTGAATAACTGCTGCTGCTCACATATATGTGAGGGAAAGTCACAAATAGGAGATGCAGCCGATAATTTGGCGTTGTCAAATTGAAAGATGCTCCCAATCAGCTTGGAACTGAAATTACTTTGATAGGAAAGATTACATGGCATCTTTCCTATAGTGTTTCATGAACGAATAGTGCCTTTTATAGTTCAATTACAGTTTCCTTTGTCACCCTCCCGTCCTCGTCGTACTCCCTTACTGTGATTTTTAGGCCGCCCATGATATTTCGGTAATCGTATTCTGTAATATCTTGAACTTGATCGTATTCTGAATTGACAAGAACCAAATCAGTAATTTGAAGTTGGGACATTGGAATTATACTCCTAATTAAGAAAAAAGTAGTTGGCTTGAGATTGGGTTTACCTCACTCATCTGTTCCTAGATTAATCGCTCTCCCAGCAGATGACAACCCCCTGGAAGGATGATTTTTGAACATAATTCTAGTATTTTATGTTCAATTTTCAAGGACAGTCCCCAACGAGAAAATAAGGGTTTCCGGTTATTTCGCCAGCAACTTTGAGATGAAAACTGAGTTTTGCCCCCTAAATCCTGAACATAAATCAACTATTTATGTGTTTCCATTCAATTAATTTCTAAGCGCGAGACCACGGTGCGCCCCTACCATTGGCGCGATAATATGATCGTAGGGGCGAATTGCATTCGCCCTCTTCAAAAACCTGGCATTTTTATTGGCGATCGCATCAGGTTCCACACCTCATACTAAATCCGGTTATTAAAAACTGATTATTTATTCCTCCTTTTGCCTCTTGCCTCTCCTCACAAGTAGCCTATACTTAACGGATTTAGGATCAATAATTAAGCGGTTAAATCGATTAACTTTTGTTTTAAAGTTTCCAATCCTAGCCGACGAATAGCCGAGATAAAAACAGCTTGGGGATATTTTTCCTTAGCTATTTCCAAATCCTCGCTTTTTACCTGATCCAACTTATTAAACACCATTAACATCGGACCGGTTTGAATCGGCATCTCCGAGAGGATTTTTAACACCGAGGCAATCTGACTTTCCCAAGCTGGATGGGACAGATCCACCAGATGGAGTAATGCTTCTGCTTCCGTTACTTCCTCTAAAGTTGCCCGAAAAGCATCCACCAGCGCGGGGGGTAATTCATGGATAAAACCCACCGTATCGGTTAGTAACAGGGTGTGAGAGACTTGGGTGAGGGAATCGGTAATAGTTAAGCGTCGGGTGGTGGGATCGAGGGTAGCAAACAGTTGATCGGCGGTATAAACTTCGGCAGCGGTGAGCGCATTAATTAAAGTAGATTTTCCCGCATTGGTGTAACCGACGATCGCCACACTGGCTACATCTTGTTTTTGCCGTTGTTTGCGTAAACGGGAACGATGAGCTTGCAGTTGATCCACCTCATCCTGGAGACGGGATAAACGACGTTGAATAGTTCGGCGTTCTGTTTCTAATTTTGTCTCCCCCGGTCCGCGAGTGCCAATTCCTCCCCCTAATCTCGACATGGCTAATCCGCGCCCGGTCAGACGGGGTAAAGTGTATTCTAATTGGGCTAATTCTACCTGTAGTTTACCCGCTTGGGATTGGGCCCGTTGGGCGAAAATATCCAAGATCACCTCGGTGCGATCGACCACTCTCACCCCGATTTGGTTCTCTAGATTGCGAATTTGGGCGGGAGAAAGGTCGCGATTGAATACAACTAAATTAGCCCCCGAAGTTTGCACCTGTAGGGCGATTTCTGCCACTTTTCCCGAACCGATCACAGTTTGAGGATGGGGATGATCCCGTTTTTGTCGGGTGACTTGCAAAACTTTACCCCCGGCGGTATCAACTAAACGTTCTAATTCGCTTAAACCGTCCTCAAACTGGCGATCGCTCATATTGTCGGTCATTAAACCAACCAATAGCACCCGATCTTCGGCTGTATCAACGGTTATAGCGGTAAATTCTCGCTGAAACTCCGCCTCTAGTCCTTCCACTAACTCTAAAAAGTCCTGTTTGCTTAAATCCTCTAGATTTAAGGGCGGGGAGACAGACCAGTATATATTACTATTGACATTTGTTTGACTTTGTGGTATGAGATGCGCCAGATAGACTTGCTCCACATAACCGGTCGCCCCACCACCGCGACGGATCATGCCTGTGCCAGTTAGGGTTAAGATCACCAGTGCGTCTAATCTTTGCAAAGCCATGGCGGTTAGACTGGATTCTTTTGGCGGTTCTTGCTTGAGTTCCGTGGCGATGCAACGAATTCCGCAAAGACGTTCGGAACCGTAGCGGGGTAGTTCCAAGAGAGAAAATTGCGTTTGTCGGGGGGTTCCCACTCCCACTCGAATTACCTGGCCGCGACGGTTGATATAGGTGCAGAGGGGTTGATGGATATCGGTACTAATAGCCGCCAGTCTTTGGGCGAATTCTGGGGTGGTGAGGGTATCAATAGGCAAGCGTTCATGGTACAGCCTTTGTAGCTGTTTCATCTGACTAGCTTTTAGTCCCTGGGTATTGCCGAAGATGGTATCGATAGGCTTTCCTCGCAATTAGGATTTTATCCATATATTGTAGCGATTTTGACACTCGCTGCTCTTTCCTTTTTTGGCACGTCGCCAATGAGAACAGACAAGTCTGGGCATTTTCAGGAACAGGGAATAGACAGTGCTTCCTTCTCCAGCAAACCCAGGATATGAATCTTTATTAGCGAAAAATATGGCAAAATTTTCCACCGTCGTCAAGAATTTTTACATTTCATATTTTGCAATTTTTATAGCCAAACTAAAGTATTTACTCAATAGTAACCTTTCCTTATATTAATAAAGCAAGAATAACAAAAAGGGAGAAATTAAAAACTGATTATTTATTCCCCCCTTTAACTTTTGCCTTTTGCATGAGTGCCTGTCCTGATATGTAGCCTATACTCAAAGGATTTAGTATTATACAACTTTTGCCAGAGGTCTAAGGCAAAGTCGTCCTCAAAGGATGGGGTTTTAAACCCAGGATTTGCGATGATACAATAAAGCTAGGCCAAAATGCGATCGCAAGAGATAAAGCATGGTTCAAGCACCCATCGAACCCCAACTTTTCTATCCTGATTCCGACGGTAAACCTATGGCCGACAACACAGTTCAATATCGCTGGATTGTTCGCTTGGTTGCCAATCTCAGGTATTTATTTAAAGAGCAAACCGTCTTTGTCGCCGGAGATTTGCTCTGGTATCCCCAGCAGGTAACTGTACCACCCGCTCCCCGTCAAGCTCCCGATGCCATGGTAGTTTTCGGCCGTCCACCGGGTGAGCGCGGCAGCTATAAACAATGGGAAGAAGACAATATTGCTCCCCAGGTAGTGTTTGAAATCCTCTCCCCTAACAATAGTGCTAGGGAAATGCTCAAAAAGCAGTCTTTCTATCGGGAGCATGGGGTATTAGAAATGTTTTTCTATGACCCAGACTCCCATGATTTCTGGGGATTGGTGCGGGCCAATCAGCAAGAGGATTTTTTCCCAGTAACGGCCTTGAATTTTCCTTGGACTTCCCCAATCCTAGGAATTCGGTTTGAGATGTTTGAAGAGGGTTTAGAGGTCTTTTATCCCAATGGGGAACGATTTAAAGACCCTGAAACCCTCTTTGAGGAACGCAACCAAGCACAACAAGAACGCGACCAAGCACAACAAGACCGCAACCAAGCACAACAAGAACGCGACCAAGCACAACAAGAACGCGATCGCGCTTTTGCCCGATTACGCGAATTGGGCATTGACCCGACACAGTTGTGACTATAATTAATCTTCAGCGGAGATGCCGTCCTCTTCCACCACCGCTTCGGTGATAGGAGAGGGGGGAATTTCCGTTAAGGGAGATAAATCGGCAGGGGGGGGCATCACGCGATCGAGTTTTAGGGTTAAATAACGAATAACCTCATCACTTAAACGCATGGCCCGTTCCATGGGGGCGACTTGTTTGCCGCTGGCCTGATAATTCATCTGCACATAGACACCATCATTGAGTTTTTTGATGGGATAGGCCAGACGTTTTTTACCCCACACCTTAACTTGAATGTCTGTGGCGCTGTGTTCGCTAATCAGAGTTCGATAACGTTCCACTTGTTGCTGAACGACTTCTTCCCCTAAATCGGGACGGAGAATGTAAAGAGTTTCGTAGTTATTGCTCATCTCAGAATCCTTATGGACTAGAAGGCTTCTTTGTCAAGGCCAGAGGTTAATTGATTTTAATAACTCTCTAGCTTTTAATAAAGAAGCAAGGATATATGATCATACTACTATCCGAGAGTCGATCGCTAGTCATTCCCAGAAAAATATGGCGCAACGCTATGTACGAGTGAAACATCGTCAAGGACAAATCTTCTACGGACTGTTACAGCTAAACCGTAGCGTTGCCGTCTTTGATGCCCCTCCCTGGCAAGGAGGGCAACTAACCAAGCTAGAATTAGAACCTGATAGCTACCAACTATTAGCCCCCTGTTTCCCGTCGAAAATTATTGCTGTGGGCAAAAATTACCCGGCCCACGCCGCCGAGATGGGAACACCTGTACCAAAAGAACCGCTTTTATTTCTCAAGCCACCGACGACAATTATCGCCGATGGTGAAACGATTTTTTATCCGCCCCAATCGAAAAGAGTAGATTATGAGGGAGAATTGGCATTAATTATGGGAGAAACCGCCAAAAACTGCACCACAGCCCAAGCCAGAAGCAAAATCTGGGGTTATACTATTGCTAACGATGTCACCGCTAGGGATTTACAGAAAAAAGATAGCCAATGGACGCGGGCGAAAGGATTTGACAGTTTTTGTCCCCTCGGCCCCTGGATTGTCCGGGAACTGAGTATCGGGGCGCAATTAACCACTTTTCTCAATGATGGCAGCGAACCCAAACAAAGCAGTTATCTGAGTGATATGGTCTTTCCCCCCGATGTCTTGGTGGCTTATATCTCCCAAGTGATGACCCTGCTGCCGGGGGATGTGATTTTAACGGGAACTCCCGAAGGAATCGGACCGCTGCAGGTGGGGGATAAGGTTCGGGTGGAAATAGAAGGCATCGGGGTTTTGGAAAATCGCGTCATGGCAGCAGAAATCAATTAACGATAATTAACAATCCTAGCGAATACGGTGGGGTCTAGACTCGCCCCACCGACTAAAGCCCCGTTTATCTGCGATTGAGCCATAATTTCATCGATATTATCGGGTTTTACCGAACCACCGTACTGAATGGTTACGTCGGGATTGTCTAATTGTTGTCGAATCAAACCGATAACGCGGTTCGCTTCCTCGCTTTCGCAGGTTTCCCCCGTGCCAATCGCCCAGATGGGTTCGTAGGCGATAACGAGGTTTTTTTGGTCAACATTGACTAAACCCCCTTGAATTTGCTTGATAATTACCTTTTCCGTTTCTCCAGCATCTCTTTGGGCTTTACTTTCTCCCACACAGATAATCGGGATTAAACCTTGTTTTTGGGCAGATATGACCCTTAAATTGACGGTTTCATCGGTTTCGCCGAAATATTGCCGGCGTTCACTGTGACCGATAACCACATAGTGAACCCCAATTTCGGTTAACATATCCGCCGAGATTTCGCCCGTATAAGCCCCCGATTTTTCCCAGTGGACATTTTGCGCCCCCAAGCGAATACGACCACCGTGGAGGGTTTTAGAGAGGACAGCTAAAGCTGTGAAAGGGGCGCAAAGAACCACTTCTCGGTCGTCGGGGGTTTCATCTAGATGGGATTTAAAATCTTGCAAAAACTCCAAAGCTTCTCTCTGGGTTTTGTGCATTTTCCAGTTACCTGCAATAACAACTTTCGGCACAGCTTAATTAATTTAGTAGATTTGATAATTTATGGTACATTTTACTGTAAGCCTTTTTGTTACCCTAAGCAAGATCACCGATAATCGCTGTCTGTCGTGAACAGATTTCTTTAATACTTTTACCTGTACCTAGGGTTTGCTGAATAAATCTAAAAACTTTGTTTGATAAGGCTTTTAGACTTTTTTGACCTCAAAAAGTGCCTACCATTGGAGGGATCGGGGGTAAAATTCCTGGACTTTTTCCCTGAAAATTAGGTAACTGACCACCTCAAAATCGGTAAAACCCTACACCCTACACCCCACACCCCACACCCTGCCCCCACGAAAAACTTTTTGCCGCAAACCCTACCTATGCCCTAATCCCCTACCAAATCCTCATGCGAACCTTAGCGATCGGCGATATTCATGGTTGCTCGAAAGCTCTAGATCACTTACTAGAGATCGTCAACCCCAAACCGCAAGATACTTTAATCACCCTCGGTGATTACGTTAATAAGGGCAGAGACTCGAAAGGGGTGATCGATCGCCTGATTTCCCTACATAAACAGGGAAATTTGATTCCCCTCAAAGGTAATCACGAGATTATCATGCTGCAAGCCCGTCATAACCCCCTTAAACAGCGTCTCTGGTTAGAAAAAGGCGGTAAAGCCACCCTCAAATCCTATAGTGAAGGCCACCTAATTAAAATTCCTGAATCTCACTGGGATTTTTTAGGAAAAGTCTGTATAAATAGCTACGAAACTGCCAATCATTTATTTGTTCACGCTAGTCTCGATCCCCATCTACCCCTAGCCAGACAACCAGAATACAAGCTCTTTTGGGAGAAATTTCAATATCCCGCCGCCCATAGTTCGGGAAAAACCATGATTTGCGGCCATACCAGCCAAAAAAGCGGGAAACCGATTAATCTCGGCCATGCCATTTGTATTGATACTTGGGCCTACGGCCAAGGCTGGTTAAGTTGTTTAGATGTGGAAACGGGGAAATTGTGGCAGGTTAACCAGCGAGGAAATTTTCGGATTAGCCAGATTCAAGATTATTATCTTCCATCCTCTCTACGTCAGGACATTAAGGACGGTTCGCCGATTTTTGGCCGTTCACTCTTGTCGAGAGCGGCAGCAATGACATTTAAGGGCAAATAACTGGGGTAAACTCCCTCGCGAGCGCGTTCAATATCCGTTTCCTCTAGGGGAATTTGGTATTTAATCGCAATTGCCTTGAGGATATCGCCGCGATCGATTACTCCCGCTAAGGCGGAGGCCGGTGTTAACACCGTGAGCATTGGGTCCTGGATGGTTTCCAATTTCTGCACCACCGTCACTAAGGGGGTTTTTTCCTCAACAGTGGCAATTTCCGTGAGGGGATGGGCAATATCAAGCAGTTGTTTTTCTGACCAGAAACTGCGCTCGATCGCCTGTAAATCTGCCACCCGAATTAATCCCCGATAACGTCCCTCGGAAGCGGCAAAATAAGCAGTATTGGCAGCCGCTCGGTCTAAAACGTATTCTTGGGCGAATTCCTCTAGGGTTTGATGGGCGTTTAAAACCCGCAAATTTCTGCTCATCACCTCTCCCGCTTGCAAATTGAGGAGACTTTCCTGTAAATTAGTTAAATTATCGTAAGCGCGGGCATTTCTGAGGATAAACCAGCCCATTAATCCTAACCAGGCACCCCCCACATCTGCCGTCAAGAGAACCAAGAAAATCCCTAAAATAATCCCTAACCAACCGATGAATTGACCACTGATCGCAGCCCAATGTAAACCTTTCCAGCGATCGCCAGTTGCTTGCCAGACCATTGCTTTGAAAATTTGACCGCCATCGAGGGGTAAACCGGGGATAAGATTAAATAGAGCCAAAAACAGGTTAATTATCGCTAAATGCCCGCATATATAAGTTAAATTGGCGTTTAAATAGGGTAAGTGACTGGCTAGGGATAAGAGACAAAACAGGAGAAAACTAACGGCGGGTCCAGCGATCGCTACTTGCAGGGCCTCGGGAGGAGTCCGAGATTCTCGATCGATCGAGGCCATACCTCCAAAGAGAAACAGGGTAATGGAATTGACCTCGATGCCTTGGGAGCGAGCCATGAAACTATGACCTAATTCGTGGAGTAAAACCGAGATAAATAGCAATAAAGCCATGATTAAACCCAGCAACCACGCTAAAACAGCACTATGGGCGGCCAGAGACTGAATTTCTGCATCGGTGGCATTGATCAAGGTGACAAAAGCCAGAATCAAAAACCACGAGGAATCAATATAGAGAGGAATGCCCAATAAAGAGCCGATTCGCCAATTTGTACGCATAATTTTCAGTGGGGAAATGGGGAAGTGGGGAAGTGGGGAAGTGGGGAAATGGGAAATTTAGCTGAAATTTCCCTATCACCCTAAATCCCTAACCTCTAACCTCTTTTAAGACATTTGGAAAATAAAAGTCATTTTGTCGCCTTTACCGAGGGAAATGCGATCGCCTGCCCGAAGACGATGACGATTGCCGGGGGGTAGGGGATTGTGATTAACGTAGGTTCCGTTAGCGCTGCCCGTGTCTTCAAGATAATAGATGCCCCCTTCGACGCGGATATCGCCATGAACCCGGGAGACGATATCAGAATCGGGAAAACCGGAAACATCGATATCGGGGGGAATGCGATCGTTAGGTTTGCCGATATGAATTACCGATAGATGTAAGGGTAATTCAATTTTGCTATCGGTTTGTAGGTGCTGGAGACTAGCCATTTCCGTCTGTAAGCGGGTGGCAGCCGGAACCGGTGGGGGGGCAACAGGCGGAGGTGCGATCGAGGCGACGGTGGCTGTAGGGACTGGTGGGACGGGTTCAGGTTCCGATTCGGGTTGGGCTGCCACCATGGGAACGGAATTAGGCTGTAAATTGTAGCCACACTGACCGCAAAAGGTGGCATCAGTTTGGATGGTTGCCCCACAACTAGGACAGGAAGACATCCGCGGCAAGGGAGTGTAACAGGCCTCGCATTGACTGGCCTCATCGGGGTTAGTATGTTCGCAATTAGGACAAACGATCATTTTTAAGGAAAAAGTAAAAAGTAAAAAGTAAAAAAGCAGATTAGGGGTTAGGGTGTTGGGGTGTTGGGGTGTTGGGGTGTTGGGGTTTTAGTTGAATTACCCCATTTCCCTATTCCCCTATTCCCCTATTCTCTAGACAAAAGAGGAACCAGCGGCCGCATCGAGCAACCAATATAATTCCCCGGCCGGGGGGTGGATGAGACGGGAAGGATAGGAGAAAGAGTCACCATAGGCAGAGAAAATCTGATGTAGAGCGGGGCGTTTACTTTCGCCGGCAGCGATAAAGATCACACAACGGGCCTGATTGATCAGGGGAACGGTAAAAGTTAAGCGGGGATTGCCGTCTTTCTCGCCGACGGTGATACAGCGATCGCTCACCGTTAAAGCTGCCGTGTGGGGAAAGAGAGAGGCGGTGTGACCATCATCGCCCATTCCCAATAAAATCAGGTCAAAAACGGGAAAATCGGGAGAATTAACCCCAAACCATTGGCGGAGATGATCATCGTATTTTTGGGCAGCCAGGTGGGGATCGGGTTCATCCGTGGGCATGGGATGAATATTAGCGGCTGGGATCGGTATGCGATCGAGCCATGCTAACCGGGCCATGCGTTGATTACTGTCAGGATGATCGGGACTAACGTAGCGCTCATCTCCCCAGAAAACGTGAATTTTTGACCAGTCGAGGGGTTGAGAGGATAAAGCCTCGTAGAGAGGTTTCGGGGTACTACCGCCGGACAGAGCGATGGTAAAATAGTCCTGTTGGTCGAGGCTGGTTGTGATTTTTTCCAGAACCAGCGCCAGAGATTTTGCGATCAGAGCTTGTTTATCAGCTAAAACTTCCACCAATTTCTGCATGGGTTTTGTTATCAACTCAGGGGGGCTGTCTTTACTATAGGCTAACCATTGAGGACTCATCTGAGAGCTTGGGAAAATTTTATTCTTTGACAGTCTCTGTCTTAGGGAAGAGATCTAGGGAAAACCCAGTCTGAGAGCTTGGGAAAATTTTATTCTTTGACAGGGATAGGTTTACCGATGCCATATTGAGGTAATATTTCTAGAGTCGATTCTCGAAAGAGGTTGACAAGCAGAACGATTTAGCGTAGGGTTTAGCGGGAGGTTGAGCAAAAGTTAATTAGAAATTGCAGTTTGTCAGATTGCCTCTCGGCAAAATCCGTCTGGGAACCCCCAGCGAGAACTTTTAAACAGACTAATGAATCTATTCATTGACATACCATTACAGAAACAGCGATGAACAGTTTTACTTCTTTGTCCCTGAAATTAACGGGATTGGTTTTCATTCTTTCCTTCCTTTTGGATGCGTTTATCCTGCCGCTGCCCTATCAATTCAGTCAATCCCAATGGCAGGTAGGGTTCGTCACCACCTTTGTCGATCGAGGAATTGTTCCTCTTCTGGGTATCGTTCTCGTTTTAATCGCTTACTGGATTGACGATAACAATAAAAATTTCACTACTAGGAAATACCACTTTGAATTGCGTTGGCCGATCTTTATTCTTTCCACACTGTTAGGCTTAGTTTTTCTGTTGATGATTCCTGTTCATATCAATAATATCAACCAGATTAAAAACGACGCTTTGACTCAAATTGAACAGGGTGTTGATCAAGGGGAGGGACAAATTCAGGCTTTCTTAGCCCAGTTAAATACTCTATCGCAAAATCCCCAACTATTAGAACAGCAGATCTCTCAGAGAACTCAAGTGATTGAAACTGGTCGTTTCCAAGGACAACCGATCAGCACAGAACAGTTACAAACCCTTCGCCAACAAAGAGAGCAATTAACTAATTTACGCGATTTATCCAAAAGCCCGAGGGAATTTAAACAGAAATTAGATGAGATCAAAAATCAGCTACAAACTCAGCTGCAAGAGCGGCGAAAACAGGCAGAAAGCCAAGCTAACTTCGAGGCTTTGAAACAGTGGTTAAGAATTGGTAATCAAAGTATGTTGCTATCGATTTGCTATAGTTTGATCGGTTGGTTAGGCATTCGAGAACTAAGTAGTATGAAACAACCCATCGCCTAAGTAGGGGATTTATCTTAAATGATGAAGTCTAAAGTTTTCGTTTTCGGGAGCCAAAATTCGGGCTTCGGCCAGGAGCTCAGCGTTCGACAAAAGCTCACGCCGAGTTCCGAATGGACTCAGCAGACGAGCGCGGACAACAGCATACTTAATCCTTAGGATCAAATCTGTAACTACTTAGATATTCAGCCACAAAGGGTATCATTTGTCGATGCTCTTTTTTTTATTAAACCTCTTGCATAATTAATTTTTGCTGATTCAAAAGCGTCCTACAATACTAAATCCTGTTTGAAAGGCATAGGGGAGCAGGGAGTGGGGAGAAGGGAGAATAAATAAAAATAATCTCCTGACTGCTGACTGCCGACTGCTGACTCCACCAAGAAACTTTTTCAGTAAACCCTAATTAGAGATTTTTTAGTACAAAGGCTCTAGAATGGCCCGTGCCAGTTATTGACCCGAAGACTTGTTTTTTCAGTCTTGTGGCTTTATCATGGGTACTGTGTGGTGTGTGTGATGTGAAGGAGTAAGATGACTGCTAATAGCCAACTTATCTCCGTCAAGGCTCTACAAGCTTTGATGAAGCGAGGGTTCAAACCTTCGGTCTCTGGTAGACGGCATCAAAAATCTTGGTTAATAGCTTTAGACGGCGATACCTCAAAACGATTATTCGATATCGTTTTCTCCCTATCGGTTCTAATTTTCTTTTCGCCGCTTTATTTGATCTTAGCCTTATTGATCGCGATTAGTTCCCCCGGTCCGGTCTTCTATATGCAGAAGCGCGTCGGTCAAAACTTCCAGCATTTCAACTGTATCAAGTTCCGTACTATGGTAATGGACGCGGATAAGGTATTAGAGAGACTGATGGAAGACTCCCCCCAACTGCGGGCGGAATTCGAGGATAATTTCAAGCTCAAGGACGATCCCCGCATAACTTGGATTGGCAAGTTTCTCCGCTTAACCAGTTTGGACGAGTTTCCCCAATTCTGGAACGTCCTGCGAGGAGATATGAGCGTCGTCGGTCCGCGGCCTTTAGTTCCCGAAGAATTGCAGAAATATGGCAATCGCATCGACAAGGTCTTAACTATTCGCCCCGGTTTAACTGGTTTATGGCAAGTTTCTGGACGTAATGACATCCCCTATCCCATGCGGGTGCAGATGGATGTGTATTACGTTAATTCGCGTAACTGGTTAACCGATATCTGGGTAATCTTCAGAACTATCGGTGTTGTGGTTTTTCCCAAAAATAACGGTGCTTACTAAAGCGGTGAATAGTAGTTCAAGATTACTGGCTACTGTTCCAATGTAATTAATCGCTAGACTGGAGGAGAGAAAGGCAGAACTTGCTTTTTTCTCCTCTTTTTTTGAGAAGAAATATTATGATATAGCGTTTTTCAGTCTGCTGAGGTACAAAAGTTATGGGTTTTAGGCAAAAGGCAATAGGCAAAAGGCAAAAGGGAAGAAAATAGGTGTACCTCACTAGCTTAGGAAACGCTATAGTAATTAGGGCTTGCTAGATAATGGTATAACCCTTTTAAAATAAGACTTTTGACCTTTTAAGAGCCGATGTTAGTGCTAAAAAATAGGATTGAGACCTTCAAAAACCTTGCATTATCCTTTTTGTGGTACGCAAACTGGTAAAAAAAAGGGGAGCAACAAAGCCTTAAACTCCTGTCTTCTGCCTGACCCCATCCTAGGCCTTTTCCAGCAAACCCTACTTAGCAGTTATCTTAAGGGTGAGGTACGAAGTCTCTGATTTTAGGAAACACTGGAACTAGAAATGATGCTAAATCTCGTCATTTCTTCTGTACCACAATTTAGGCATTTTGTCAAAAAAATTTTGACTTTGCAACAAAACTACACAAAAATTAGATCAACGTTGTTAGGGAAAAAAGGGATAATTGGCGAAAGTGTTTGGTTTGGCTAAAAGGGAAAGTCTAGATTTAGCAATGGTTTCAAGGCAAGCTAGACCTTGAAAAGTCTAAAAAAGACCAGAAAAACCCACCATAGCATAATGCAAAATTATACCAGAATCGCTGGAAGTATTGCCACCTCGTAAATAAATAGAAATTATTCTCAATAAATTCTTGAGTAAAAATAAATATTACCAATTGTAAATTTAAATATTTTTAAGTATTGAAGATGTTTGTATATAAAATACTTATCATTTTGCCCCGATTGCCTCTAACTTTCCCCTCCCCACAGTAATCACCGGGTAAATAGAAAATTTCTCACTCTTTCTCCTAAAGATGAAGTACAAATTAATCCTTACTCATCAAGTATTTTAGCAACAATAACTAACCTCATCTTTCTGAGAAAGGCTCTAACTGCCATAACCTACCTTGTATTATGAACAATAGTCAAGTTCTTATATTCTCGGTAAAATCGTCTTATGAGGGGAGAATTATTAGTAGCCTGGGCAGCACAACAAAAATCCTTCGATAGCAATTCTGCTGTGAACAGCCAAACGGTGGGAGACATTCCTGAACTGGTTCTTGTCTTGATCCTGCTGCTCCTGATTGCCACTGCCGTTGCCCTAGTAACCCAGCGATTACGCATTTCCTATGTGGCAGGTTTAGTCTTAGCAGGATTACCGATTACCGATCTGTTATCTCGTCGTATTGGCTTAGATCCGTTTTTAGTGCTTAACCTTTTTCTGCCGATTCTGATTTTTGAAGCGGCGATTAATACCGATATCAGCCGTCTTCGCAGCACCTTTAAACCGATCGCACTGCTCGCAGGACCCGGCTCGGTTTTTTCTGCGGCGATTATTGCCGTTTTGGTAAAATTCGGGCTGGGGCTAGATTGGATTCCCGCCTTACTGGTGGGAGTGATTCTGGCAAACACCGATACTGTCTCGATGATTGCCGTCTTTAAAGAAATTCGGGTTCCCTCTAGACTCTCCACTATTGTGGAAGGGGAAACACTATTTAATGATGCAGCCGCACTCGTCACCTTCAATTTGCTCTTGGTGATTTACGCCACTGGAACCATCAGCACCACACAAGTCATCAAGGAAGTGTTGATCGTTGCTCTGGGTGGGGGATTAGTGGGTGCTGTCCTGGGCTATCTGTGTCTTCCCATCTATGTGCGCTTACGGGAGCCGCTGAGTAGCCTGTTACTTACGGTTGCACTTGCCTTGGGAGCTTTTCAACTCGGGCAGTTTTTGGGTGTATCGGGAGCGGTGGCGGTAGTTATTGCCGGACTTGTCTTTGGTAACTTGGGGCTGCCTCGCAGCGCCTCTGCATCCGATCGCATTACCCTGATCAGTTTTTGGGAATACGCCGGTTTTATCGTCAATACCTTTATTTTTCTGCTCATTGGCATTGAAATCAACCCCTTGACCCTATGGCAAACCTTGCCATCGATTGTGCTGGTCATTTTGGCTTATCAATTGGGGCGTATTCTGTCAGTGTATTCTTTACTATGGGTACTTCGCTGGATTGATCGACCGATCCCCTTGCGCTGGCAACATATTCTGATTTTGGGCAACATCAAGGGTTCCCTCTCCATGGCCCTAGCGGTTGCTATTCCTTTGACTCTAACAGGGAGGGAATTGATCATCGAGCTAGTCTTTGGCTCTGTGTTATTTTCTCTGGTTATCCAAGGATTAGCCTTACCCTGGTTAATTAAAAAGCTCAATATTAGTCAGGTTTCGGCAGTAACCCAGGAGATTGGCCAGTTGCAGCTGCAGTTGATCGCGTCGAAAGCGGCACAAGATGAGTTAGCCAATTTACTGAAATCCGGCGTTTTACCGAAAGCAGTTTACGAAGAACTGTGGGCATCTTATCAGGCAAAAGTGGCGGTATCGGAACGGCTGCTGCGGGATGCTTATAATCAGTCTCGATCGGGGCAAATGGAGCCTAACAACAGTCAGTTAGATGCCATTCGACGACGATTGTTCCTCGCTGAGAAAGCAGCCTTGAGCGATGCACTTCGCAAACGCATTGTACCGGAAGACTTGGTACAATCCTACGTTAAAGGTTTGGATGAGAAACTTCTATCGTTGGACGATGATTAGTTTGAATGCCGAGGTAATCGATCATAGGTTTGACGAATTCCGGACGAGTGACCACCAGAATAGTTGAGTCTGCTTCTAGGACGGTATTGCCGTTGGGAATCTCTAAACTGGCAGAAGGGTGACACTGATAGCCAATAATCAGCGAACCGGTCGGAAAGTTGGCATCTTGAGCAATTTGGGCAACGGTACGCCCAGCTACATAACAATCCTTGGGGACGGGCAGCTTTAGCACCTCCACTTGTCCCTGTTCAAAGTGCATCATCGATTCTACTTCGGGGTATTCGATCGCATTGGCCATGGTGACAACAGCTAAATCAATCGTGCTGATGATGTGACTAGCTCTAGCAAGACGATAGGCCTCGAGAAATTCGCGATCGCACATTCTCACCACAATATGGGAAATGCCATAACTTCTGGACAAGGTAACTAGGGCTAGATTCATCGCATCGTCCCTCAGTGCGGCAACAACCGCGTTAGCTTGTCGAATCCCCGCCTCTAGCAGAACTTTCGTACTGACAGCACTCCCCTCAAAGGCCATGACACCGATTTTTTCCCGGGCAAACCGACAAGCTAAAGGGTCCACATCAACGATGGCGACGGTGTGTCCCAAGTCTAAAAGTTGTTGGGCTAAACCTAGCCCCATCATTCCCGCCCCACCAATTAAAACGTACATAGCGGCTCTTTACTTAACAAAATACTACCCAATTAAGTGGTTTCAATTAGATTATAACCAGCTACTTACCCCAAAAATCTCCACAGACAACATCAAATAAATTTATTTTTATCAATTCAAATACAAGAAAAAACAACTCTCTTGATTCTCAATCGATCAATATTTCGGGAAATAGTCAGGTATTTATCCTCCAATCGGATAATTCTCGCAACTTGCTCAGGATTTGGCGAGTTATAGGAGTTGGTTTCGCTCTAGGACGCGTTATGTTGACAAAATCTCGATCTCGCGCTCGATTACGGTGATAATTTGTAAAATATTTCTAGATTCGCCAGGTTGAACGTTTAACT
This sequence comes from Microcystis sp. LE19-131.1A, assembly GCF_027532015.1. NCBI lineage: Bacteria > Bacillati > Cyanobacteriota > Cyanophyceae > Chroococcales > Microcystaceae > Microcystis > Microcystis sp. LE19-131.1A. The sequence goes on from NZ_JAPZSS010000067.1 coordinate 27,826, forward strand.
CATCTCCTACATGGACATGATCGGGAAAATTCGGTAAATCGGGAAAATGTTCCACGTTATCCCAGCGTTTTCTTAACTTCTGTTTGCTTGCGTCCATCCATTGATAGCGATAGCTTATCGTAACGATGCGTTGATCGATCGAGGTAAAAGCCTCCGCAATTTCTAAAAAATCTCCGTTCGTTAAAAGGACTCTCGCTCGGAAATAGCCTCGATCGAATAAAATTCTTTCATCGACAATCGTGAAAGAGTTCACAATCGAACTCTCAGATAATTTCCGTTTAACCTTGCGAATATAATCGGCTATCTCCATCTAATTTGATCGTAAACTTATCTCTTTTCTAGCTGCCAATAGCATTTCATAATAAACATTCCACTCGAAATAATCGATAGCGTCCCCTAGCTCACCAGAACGAAATCTAGGAGAGAATTCTTCCGAACTCATGCGATATTGATTTTCGTATTGCTTGACACGGGTTTCTAAATCCAAAATTTGAGCGTTAATCTGCAAATTTTCCCGTTGTTCGCTCTCAATTTTCCGATTCAGTAACTCTCTTTCTTCCTCGGAGAGAGAGAGAATAATTCGCGCGAGAGAATCAATCAGTTGGGTGTTCATTGTCGTTAAAATCCGAGATAGGATTATTTCCCCTGAGAACTGTAGCAGATTCGATCGAGAACCGCTGCCATGACTTCTAGGAAATAATAGGTGGATGAGGCTGTACCTATCCACCCTAGATATCTAAATCTGCGGGGCTAAATTTCTTGTGAATCTGAGGAAAACCTAACTGTTTAATCACTTGATGTTTGCGTTCTTCCTCAAGAGATGACAACTGATTATAATTAACCCAGTGAATACAGTTAACCGGACAAGTCTCGATCGCTTCTTGAATAATTTCTTCTTCGTCACCGTCCTGATTATAGACACGAGAGCGACCGTATTCGCCTTCAATAAAAAAGGTATTGGGGGCAACGTGGGCGCAGTGTTTACAACCAATACAAGTGACCTCATCGACGTAAACCGCTTTCTGGCGCAGTAAACCGCCCAATTCGGGTTCAAAACCGGTGCGATCAGGGGAATCTCTTAGGAATCCCCCTAACTCTGGTTCAAAACCAGAGCGTTCGGGAGAAAAATCAGCCATTAGGCACTCCAACGTTGTACCACTAGACGAATAGAACCATCAGTATTTTTTTCCTGTGCTGCCACCTGAAAACCCTGTTTAGCAGTTTCTGCCAGAATGGTGTGGTAGGCATAACCTTGATTTACTTTTCTTAAAAATCCCTCTACGGTTAGAGGTTGTTGCCAGTATTGTAAATCGGCAACTAACTCGTACTCGTTGCCATTCCAGCGAAAACCGATATCGTAATTGTTATCTTGCTCGATTACCACCTCTGCGTTTAAAGTTTGACCTTGATAACCTTTGACGGGGTGGGAACCCTCTTTCCATTCCATCCCCATATCGCTCAGGGCGGCTTTTAGGTAGGATAGATCGCGGATTTTGGTTTTGATATTGCTAAAGTGTGACATGGCTTTTCAGTGGCTTAAATAAAGGGATTGGGAAAAATGAAAAATTACCAGTCGCTAAAAGTGGCTGCGTTGCTGACTTTCTCTGACTGGCTGACGGTTTGATGGTAATAATCCGAGGTTTTCTCTTGAGACATCAGCTGCCCGAGTTGTGCCTCGATCGCCGCCGTCACCTCTTGACAAGATGAACCGACTATGCCTGTCACCTTTTCCATGACGCGACCATCGGGATAGATGATAAACTCTAGGCTTTCCATGCTCATAGGTCTTCTCGGCGTAATCTGGGGTTTGCAAAGCTCCCTATCGTTTTAATTTACGATAGTTTGCTAATCGTAGCAATCTGGTTAAAATTTTAGCAAAACTTTATATTACGTCACCTAACCACTTTCATTTTTTGTAAGTTTCGCGTAACTTTTCTTTATCGTCAACGGCGAACCTATCCCCGGAGGGCATAATTTAACAAAACTACACAAAAAAGACGACCTGAAGCGATAAATTGAAAATAAAGGAGATGCAACGGCGAACCACGACCGCCGAGATCATAGAATTTTGTCTATAGGAATCAGAACAAATATGAATAAACAAATAGCCAGCGATCGCCTTCGGATCGGTGTTTTAGGTTTTGGTGGTTTGGGACAGGCTGCCGCTAGAATTCTCGCCCCCAAACAGGAAATGCTCTGGACTGCCGCCGCCGATAAAGCCGGTTTTGCATACCACAAAGACGGTCTAGATGTCAATACCTGTAACAAAATTTATCATGACCGGGGTTCGATCGGTTATCTGGAAAATTACGGCAGTCTCAGCCAGAACAGTATCGAGGAATTAATCAAAACTGCCGACGTAGAGGGCTATTTTCTCGCCTTACCGAATTTACCTAACAATTTCATGGCCGATATCGCTAAAACTTTCATTCGCTTAGGTTGGCGCGGGGTTTTAGTCGATGCTCTCAAACGTACCAGCGCCATGGCACAAATCTTAGCACTACAAGCAGACCTAGAAGCCGCCGGCATCACCTACATGACCGGCTGCGGTGCTACCCCCGGACTGTTAACTGCGGCCGCTGCCCTAGCTGCCCAGAGTTATGCAGAGATTCATAGCGTTAAAATTACCTTTGGCGTGGGAATTGCCAACTGGGAGGCTTATCGTGCCACTATTCGCGAAGATATCGCCCATTTACCCGGTTACAACCCAGAAACAGCCCACCAGATGAGTGACGCAGAAGTGGAAATGCTGTTAAATAAAACCAATGGCATTCTTAGCCTCGAAAATATGGAACACGCGGACGATATTATGCTGGAATTGGCTGGAATTTGTGGACGCGATCGCGTTTCCGTCGGGGGTGTGGTGGATACGCGCAACCCGAAAAAGCCTTTAAGTACCAATGTTAAGGTCACGGGGCGGACTTTTGAAGGCAAAATTTCCACCCATACCTTCACTTTAGGTGATGAAACCAGTATGGCGGCCAATGTCTGTGGGCCAGCTTTCGGTTATCTGAAAGCGGGGGTTTCCCTGCATCGTCGCGGTATCTACGGATTATGGACAGCAGCGGAGATTATGCCGCAATTTGTGCGCTAGGGGTTTCTCTGGCGTAAAATAGCTAAAACTTTCGGGAAAATAGCGGGTAAGGGAGCGATCGCTTCTAGGCTCTCCCCCGTGACCGGATGTATTAAGATTAAACGATAGGCGTGGAGTAATTGTCCGGGTAGATTAATTCCGATGGAACGACCGGAACTATAGAGGGGATCCCCAAGAATCGGATGACCGATGTGGCTGCTATGAACGCGAATTTGATGAGTTCTGCCAGTTTCTAGGCGAAATTCCATTAAGGTGTAGTTGCCTAGTCTTTCTTTGACTTGCCAGTGAGTGACGGCATTTCTACCTCCTTTTTCCACGGCAATAATAGCCATCTTTTGGCGATCGCTACGGTGACGACCGATCGGCAGATCAATTGTACCTGTTTCGCTTTTGGGGACACCGTGGACAAGGGCCATGTATTCCCGGCGTGCAGTTTTGGTTTTTAATTGTGCCTGTAGGTGTTGATGGGCCTGGTCGGTTTTGGCAATAACGATCGCACCCGTGGTATCCTTATCTAAGCGGTGGACTATGCCGGGGCGTTGAATTCCACCAATTCCAGCTAAATTTGGGCAGTGATGCAGTAAAGCGTTGACCAAGGTTCCCGATTCGTGACCGGGGGCCGGATGAACCACTAAATCGGCAGGTTTATTGATAATAATCAGATATTCGTCTTCGTAAAGAATATCAAGCTCGATCGCCTCGGCGCTTAATTCGAGGGGTTGACTGTCGGGAATGGTAATCTTTAAGCGATCGCCTTGACCAACTTTAGTATTTTTATTAGTGCAAATTTGACCGTTTAACTGTATATATCCCTGTTCTATCAGTTTTTGCAGCCTCGATCTCGATAAATCGGGCAATTGTGACCCCATCCAAGCATCTAAACGTTCTTTTTTTCCCGCAACTTCTAAGTTTAATTGGTTCATCGATTTTTAGTGATCAGGGTGTAAGGTTTAGGAGAATCGAGAAAAACTGACTTGAGATTATTTAAACTTAGCTCAACAATTCCAGTTATTTTAACAGTAATTGAACTTGCTCTGGCTGCTTGAGATAGGAATCTTGGGATTAAATTTTCCTGATTTTTAACGACAAAAGCCAAAGCAAATCAGTAGAGATTTACTCATACCCAAAAAAATAGAGAGACGTTGATTATAGCAACGTCTCTAGATCAGAAATTAATCAATCAGAGTAAGCCAAGCTGTTTTAAACAAGCGAATTTTGCCCACTTTAGTCAACAAAAAAACCATTTAAAACTCCTGAAATGATCGAAACCACGATCGAACCGAATAAAGCCGCAAAAAATGATTTTACCTCAAAGCCACGGATAAAATAGGAGGCTAAAGAAAAGGAAATGGCATTGACCACAAAAATAAATAACCCTAGGGTCAAAATAGTTAAAGGCAGGGTAAAAAGAATCAACAGGGGTCTAATAATAGCATTAATTAAACCCAAAGCGACAGCAGCTATCAAAGCCACGGTAAAATCTTTAATTTCTATACCTGGTACTATTCGCGCTGTAATCAATAAAGAGACGGCGGTAATCAACCAACGGAGGAAAAAAGATAACATAAGTCCATCCATCTAAGATAGTTCATCCTCATCTATTCTAATCGCCATCGCCCCTTAAAAAGACGGAAGTTTTCAGGAGATGACAACGAAAACCGAGAGTGACTGCTGCTTCTACTCGAAAACCAGAGCGGGAACATAAGTAGCTGGTTATAATTAAATTAAAAATGGATTTTAGGTTCGATCCCCCCTGCCCCCCTTGATAAGGGGGGTGCCGATAGGCGGGGGGATCTGACACTGACAATAAACAGGAAAATTTGCTCAGACTATCACCCCCTGGAAAGAGACAGCACTAAATATGATATCTAGAAAAAATTTTAGCCAAAGCCAGCAAGTACCAATCGGTAAAACGAGAATTATTCAGGGAGCAACTGGCACTTTAATGCTAATGACTCTGCTTTCTCTCCTCTTAGCACCACCCAGTTTAGCATCTCCTGAGCCACCTAATTCGGTCATCGCCGCTACCCGTCAAGATTTGAGTCGGAAAACCAAGATATCGGTTAATCGCTTACAAATCCAAGCATCACAACCAAAAACCTGGCCCGATGGTTGTTTAGGATTAGCTAAACCGGGAGAATTCTGTACTCAAGCACTGGTGCAAGGATGGCGAATTATTCTGACTGATAAGCAAAAAACTTGGGTTTATCGCACCGATAGCAGCGGCACTAATCTCCGCTTAGAAAAGTGAATTTCTTTGGCTCTTTTCCGGCTGCTTTTTCGGCATCCCCAAGGCAGCGCTGTCCTGTCCGTTGGGTGATGAAAATCGGCTGAGAATGGCTCTAGGGTTTGTTTCAAGAATCTAGTCGTCTCTGGCAACGCTATTTAATTAATAATCCCAGTTTTTTGCTTTTTTTGCCCTATAACTCCTGCGAGGCTGGGAAAAGTACACAGTAATCCAGTCAACAGTCCTCAACTATCGTTAAGATGGATAGGAGAAGGTAAAGTTTTATATGTCCCCTTCAACTGCGTTTAGGAGTTCCTGCTAAAGATGACACAAGCTACTCAGATTCAAGGAAAAGGAATTTTACTCAGTGAGGCTGCCCTCAAACACCTTACCACGCTCAAAGAGCAACAGGGCAAGGATTTATGTCTGCGCGTGGGTGTGCGTCAAGGTGGTTGTTCGGGAATGTCCTATATGATGGATTTTGAGCATCCTAGCAATATTGCCCCCCAAGATGAGGTTTTCGATTACGATGGCTTTAAAATTGTCTCTGATAAAAAAAGTCTGCTCTATCTCTACGGTCTCATGTTAGATTACAGCAACGCGATGATCGGCGGTGGTTTCCAATTCACTAATCCCAACGCCAGTCAAACCTGTGGCTGTGGTAAGTCTTTTGGCGTTTAATTATTTCTCTGGGGTGATACCTTTCACCCCCGCCTCCCAGAGGCAATTTTTTTTTGGCCAAAACTCTTGACAAAATCGGAGACTTGACATATACTTTTTATATAATGGGAATCCGTGCCTGCCTGCGAACCCTTCATTTTTAGGCTAGATACCCTCAATGTTAGGATAATCGGCCATGTCAGGACAAACGGGCAATAAACCACTTTTTTCTCAACACTATCTTGAGCATCGGCTGCCGGATTCTGGGGAATGGCAAGAGGATGTATCCGTGGCATTTTCCCGCTTAGAGAGTCTTTATCAACAAAAAAAGGCGATTTTGCCGACTCTTAACGAAGCGCAAACGGAAGCAGAATTAATACAACCGATTCTAGAAATTCTCGGTTTTAGTTATATACCGCAGGTAAGCAGTAGGGGAAAAGGAAGGTCAGAAAGGCCAGATTATGCCCTATTTGCCACAGAAAATGACCGTTATCAAGCCTATGCTCTCCAGAATAATGAAAAAGCCTTTTATAGTCAAGTTTTAGCGATCGCTGAGGCCAAATACTGGCAACGTTCTCTTAGTGACGTTTCTAAGAATGATCAGCGAGATATCTGGAAAAATAGTAATCCTTCCTTTCAGATCACCAATTATCTCACGGGGACGGGAGTAGATTGGGGTATTCTCACTAATGGTCGAGAATGGCGCTTATATTATCGTCAAGCGTCCTCCACAGCCACGGAATTTTATCTAGTGGACTTGATGGAACTATTAGAAGGGGGAGACCGGCAAAAATTTCCGTATTTCTGGTTATTTTTCCGTCAAGAGGCTTTTATTAAGGATATTCACGGTCAGAATTTCCTTGAACGGGTGCGGGAGGAGAGTACCACCTATGCCACCAGAGTGGGTAACGAGTTAAAAGAGTTAGTCTTCGATCGCATTTTTCCCGATATTTCTCAAGGTTTTGTATCATTAAATACAGACATACAGCCAGATTTATTGTACGAGGCGAGTTTATCCCTGCTGTATAAATTATTATTTCTGCTCTACGCAGAAGCGCGGGATTTGCTGCCGGTGAGGGGAGACTATCGCGATTACAGCTTATTGCAAAAGACGCGAGAAATTGCCGTTAAAATCGATCGTCAGCAGGTCTTTAGTGGCACCTCGACGGGAATATACGATGCTCTCCTCAGTTTATTTCGCATTGTCGATCGAGGGGATGCTAATTTAGCCGTACCTCGTTACAACGGGGGTTTATTTGATATGGAAGAAGGCCGGGTGAATTGTTTTCTCGGTCAATACAAGTTATCCGATGCGGTTTTAGCGCCCATTTTAGACAAGTTAGCACGTTTTGAGGGACAGCCGATCGACTATAGTTTTTTAGGTGTGCGACAGTTAGGATCAATTTACGAAGGATTACTGGAATATCGCATCGTGATTGAGGGGGAATCGGTGCATCTGGAAAATGATCGGGGAGAAAGAAAAGCCACCGGTTCCTATTACACTCCCGATTATATTGTTAAATATATTGTCAGTCATACCCTCAAACCAATTTTAGAGCAAAGAGCGCGACAGTTCGGGGATGTGATGACAGAAATCGCCACCCGAAGACAAGAAAGCAGCGATAGACGTTTAGGAAATCTCAGTCAGCAGGGATTAGAAAAAGAGCTACAACGCTTAGAAAAAAAAGCGATCACCACCTTACTTGATCTTAAACTCTGTGACCCCGCCATGGGAAGCGGACATTTTTTAGTAGAAGCAGTGGACTATCTCACCGATGAGTTAATCCAGATTCTCAATCTTTATCCCGAAGATAATCCCGTTTTAACCATGTTGGAAACCACCCGACAAAACATTATCGACAATCTCCGACAACAGGGAATTATTCTCGATTCTCCCACCCTTGAACCAACGCAATTATTACAGAGAGTGGTGATGAAGCGCTGTATTTATGGGGTGGATATCAATCCGATGGCCGTAGAATTGGCCAAAGTTAGTCTCTGGTTACATTCTTTCACAGTGGGCGCACCTTTGAGTTTTTTGGATCATCATTTACGTTGTGGTAATTCTCTGATCGGAACTACCGCCAAGGCCGCAGAAGCAGCTATGATCGAGGAAGAAAGTGGTCAATTAACTCTTTTAACTGGCCCTTTTGTCGGGTTACTTCGGGCCGCGGAAATTATGCGGGGAATTAGTACCCTCAGCGATGCGACTTTTGCTGAAGTGGAAGCAAGCGAACAGTTATTCCGTGATTTTGATAGTCAAGCTAAACCCTACAAGCGTTTATTAGATGTTTTCCTTTCTCGCTTTTTTGGGGTTAAAACTGCTATCGAGTTTCTGCAGCGCTACGGTGGCAATATATCGGCAATTAATTGGGATAAGTTACCCCGATCAGATCAAGGAATTTTAGACCAAGCAGCTAGTTTATATAAAAGTAAGTGTTTTTTTCATTGGGATCTGGAATTTCCCGAAGTTTTTATCGATCTTGATTCCGCTTCTTGGAAAGATAACCCCGGTTTTGATGCAGTTATCGGTAATCCTCCCTACGTTCGACAAGAAGGATTAAAAGAGATTAAACCTTTTCTAAAAGAAAATTATCAATCTTTTCATGGAGTTGCCGATTTATACGTTTATTTTGTCGAAATGGGGTTACTATCCTTACAGCAAGGAGGTCACTTGGGTTTGATTATATCCAATAAATTTATGCGTGCTAATTATGGAACGAAATTAAGACAATTTCTAACCCAGCAAACAACTATAAAAGAAATTATCGATTTTGGAGAATTGCCTGTTTTTTCGGAAGCGGCAACTTTTCCATCTATTCTACTGATTGAAAATAATATTGTAGGTCAACAAAATGTTTTAGTATCAAAGATTAAGTCTCTCAAATTCAATAGTTTAATTGATGTGATTAATGATCTATCATATTATGTATGTGAAAATAGTTTGTCCGTGGAAGGTTGGTCGTTAGCTAAAAATCAGATTGCTACAATTGTCGAAAAATTACAAAAAAAAGCTGTTTTTCTCAGTGAATATGTAAACAATCAGATTTATCTAGGAATTAAAACAGGATGTAACGAAGCATTTGTGATTGACAAAAATATCAAAGAATATTTAGTAAAAACCGACCCAAACAATCAACAATTTATCAAGTCTTTAATAGTAGGAGATGATTTAAGGAAATATGAAATCAAGAATCGGGACTTATATTTATTATTGATTCCCTCGGGATGGACAAAACAAAAAATAGATACAGATCAGGAAAAATTGGCTTGGAATTATCTTTCTTCATTATACCCTTCTCTCACTAAACATCTTGAGGGTTTTGCAGAAAAAGCTAGAAAACGATGTGATCAAGGACAGTTTTGGTGGGAATTAAGACCTTGCACTTATTACGATATTTTTGAAAAACCTAAAATCATATATCCAGATATTGCTAAAGAATCGCGCTTTACTTTAGATAATAATGGCTTTTACTCAATCAATACTACCTATTTAATTCCTAGCCAAAGTTATTATTTACTAGCTCTTTTAAATTCCCGCTTAATTTTCTTTTATATGTCTCAAAACAGTGCTGTATTGGGGGATACAGAGAAGCAAGGTAGATTAAGATTTTTTGGTCAATACATGGAGAATATCCCCATCCGAAAAATATCTTTTAGCACCAATAGCGATCGCCGTCAACATTGTTTAGAGAAACTTATCAAAAGTTATCAAGAAAAGCAAGAGATATTAAAGGAAATCGAGGAGCATATTAGGAGAGAAGAAACCGATATAGTTCATGATATTCTGGCCTACTTAGCAGAACAGATGATCGAGATCAATCGGGAAAAACAAAAAGAAATCAAAAGCTTTTTGAGATATTTAGAGAGAATAATCGGCAGTGCGATCGATAATTTAACCAACAAATCAAAAATCCAAAACTATCTCGGTGACTATCAAAAAAGCGAACCTCATCTTAGCTTGGATCAACTGTGGGAGATACTGAAAAAGAACAAAAAGAAAATTACCGTTAACTTGCTAGATCGTCAAATACAGGAAACCTTAGAAAAAGAATATCAAACCAGTCTCGATAAACTTTTGCCCCTAAAACAACAATTAAGCGCCACCGATGAATTAATCGATCTAATTGTTTATAAACTCTATGGATTAAGCGAGGAAGAAATTAAAATTATTGAAGGGAGAGAGTGAAAAAAAGAATCAGCTGCCCGCGTATTTAAATTACTTGTTGAGATACAATACCCGTCGAGGCGTTATAACCGTTAAATTTACGACCAATCCTGACTCGTATCGCAGAGGAAATGGTCGGCCATGATGTTCTCGAAGGTGAAGGGACAGTGAGAGGGAAAAGTCCGTATCGGTAAATCCGTCTCGCGTAAAGCCAAATCCACTCCGGCCTCGAAAGCATCGGATAAAGCCGTCGGTATCCGGGATTTTAAACTAGGATTGCCCTCTAGATGCCGTCTGATCCCTCGTCTCTGTTCTCTAATCGTCAAAAACCAGCTGCGAGAACGTTTATCTGGCTGATATTCCCATTTGAGAAGATGTCCTACCAAAACGGTTAGACGGCTCACCAGTTCTCGATATTCTTGTTTACCCAAGGAAATGATTTCCTCCCGTAAGTTTTGCCAGTCCAGAGCTTCTACCTGTCGGTTGGCTAGAGCTTTCGCTTGTAGCTCTGTCCACCCGTAGAAGTCGGATTCATACAGGGAATTGGCTCGATCTTTCATATTGGAACTTTACCTAAAATGTCGGCTGGAAGGAACCCTAGAGATGAAAGGTTCCGCCAGTATAGAACAGCGAAGCACGGTTTTACAAGTAAAGGGTTCAAACCAATCCTATTGATAGATTTAATAATACCGTAGAGAGTCTTCCTTTTTCTAAAAATACTGATATAATACGAAAACAAGTTACTGAACCTTACTCAATAAACAAAAAGCAACAGCGAGTTCTGAATGCAATTCAGACAAGGATATACGCCTCTTTTTAGAAAATGCTAATATCATTTAATTGCCTCAATTATTGATTATTTATTGAGAGAAACAAAAACTATGTACACCACAACTTATAAAGGATATACAGGTAAATTTGAAATTGACTTTGACGATAATCTGATCTCTGGAATCGTCATTGACATTAAAGATGTGATTACTTTTCACAGCAAAACTATTGAAGAAGCTGTACAGTGTTTTCATGAATCTGTTGATGACTATCTAGAATTTTGCCAAGAATTAGGAGAGGAACCCAACATCTGCTCAAAAACTTGACAGATGCGGGGTTGAAAGCGCTGACGGTGTTTTATTTTTAAAAAAGGGCGCATAAATTCGAGATAGCGAGGGGATAAACCGGAAGTATCGATGACTCGAATCGATCGCAATGTGCCTAATTCTAATTCCTTTTGAACCATCAATTCGGAAATGCCGGCAGCTGCCGAACTATTCTCGATGATTGCTTTCACCATTTCCCCCGTATTTAACAGCAAAGTTACCTTTAATGTGCGTAAATCGATACCCCAATTCCGTAGCGCTTCCTCGAATCTTTGTTGAGTTCCCGATCCCGATTCTCGCATTACCCAAGGGGTTTCGACTAATTCTGGTAATTCGATCGCTTCTCTTTTATACCAGGGATGAGAACGTCCGACAATAATTAATAGGCGATCGCTGCCGACGATCTCCTGTTCTAAACAATTTGTTAAATCACTCTTGACTTCTCCCTCGATTAATGCTAAGTCAAAACGTCCGTTAGCCGTACCCAGACAGATTTCTTCCGTATTAGCTAGGGTGCAGTTGATCTTAATTGCCGGATAGCGCTCCTGAAAATCGCTAATTTTTGCCGGCAGCCAATAGTTACCAATAGTCAAACTCGATCCTAATTGTAGTTCTCCCCGTTGCAAGTCGTTAAATTCCGCCAATCCCCTTTCTGTCAAAGTTACCTGGGTAAGAATGCGTTGCGCTTCTAATTGCAGTAAACGTCCTGTTTCCGTGATCTCGATATGACGACCGACGCGATGGAATAATTTCACCCCGTATTCACTTTCTAGGGAGGCAATGGCGGCACTGACGGCCGGTTGGGTGATATATAAAGCTTCTGCTGCTTTGGTGAAGTGGAGATGTTCGGCAGTCGCGAGAAAGATTTCCAGTTGATCTAGGGTCATTCTGGCCATGGCAAGGAGTTTTTCCGTCTCTATTGGTCTTTCCATCATTTTAATTTATTAAATCAACAAGAAAGAATATTTGATTTTATTAATAGCTCTTTCTAGAGTGGAAGTAGGGCGATCGAGACCAGAAGAGCCGATTAAGAAAAAAATCCTATGACTACCATGATTACTGCCATATCCACAGCAATAGCGGCCTTTATTGCCACCAATCTCGATGACATCCTGATTTTGACGATTCTTTTTACCCAGGTCAATAAACTTTTTCGCCGTCGTCATATCGTTATCGGTCAGTATTTAGGCTTTATCCTGCTGATTTTGGCGAGTTTAACTGGCTTTTTCGGGAGTTTCTTGATTCCGGCTCAGTGGATTCGTTTTCTCGGTCTGTTGCCTGTGATTTTCGGGATTCGGAGTCTCTGGCAGCGAGAAGAAACCGAGACGGATAATAATATCGAGGTGGTCGTAGGATCGGCACCTTCTTCTCCTTTGCTGGCCTGGTTTTCCCCTCAAACCGGCGCTGTGGCGGCAATTACCATCGCCAATGGTAGTGATAATATCGGCATTTATCTGCCGCTGTTCGCTAGTAATACCTGGCAAAATTTAGTCACTATCGTCAGCGTTTTTCTGATCTTGGTGGGTGTTTGGTGTTTTACTGCTCATCAGTTGACTAAATTACCGGCGATCGCTAATTTAATTACCAGTCACGGCAGCCACTTTGTCCCCTGTGTACTGATCGGTTTGGGTGTATTTATAATCAAGGAAAGTCTTCCCCTCGCTTTCTTGGCCCTATCCTTAAGCTATGGATGGGCGCTTTTCCAGCAGCAAGCAGAATCTATTTAATTTTTGATTCAATACAAATACATTTAAAAAGAGATTTTAGATTTTTTCCATACCATCTATAACTCAAGTGCCATAGAATAACATCATCTTCTCAAGTGCTCCCCTTGAAACGGACCCCCAGTCATCTCGATCATGTTATTTTTTCTCAAATCACCAGTGACGGAAAGCAAGACCAGCATTAAACCGAAAAAAGTCAATCCCAATCGAGTCCGCGATCATCTGGCCAATGAACGCACCTATCTGTCTTGGATGCGAACGGCGATCGCATTAATGGGTTTTGGTATGGTTATCCTGCGTTTACGGGCCTTTCATCCTCCTCTGGTTCCCCGGCCCGGTTATGGCTGGAAATTAGGCTTAATGTTTGCTTTAGTGGGTTTATTGACCGTATTTTTGACCACAGCCCATTATTTTACAGTCAGACGAGATATAGATGAAGATACCTACGAACCAGCCGATCGATGGGTGGTACTATTTAGTTTAGCGATCGTTATTCTCGGTGCGGGAATTATCTATTTTGTCGCCACCAGTCCCGATCTGTTGATCGGTAGTATGATGACTTTCGAGTAAACTCTGGGGATTAGGTGGGTTGGAGTAAGCGCCAACTGACCGTGACTAGAACCGTATAAAGCAGTATTTTTAGGGCATTTTTGGGCAAATATTCCGATAATCTTGCTCCCACTACCACCCCCGGTATCCCACCTAACCAGATGGGAAGTACCAGATTCCAATCTACCGTTCCTAATCCCAGATGACCGATGGAAGTACAGGTTAAGAGGATGGACGCTTGCGATAGATCTGTACCGACTAATTTGCGAGAATCAAGGTGAAAAAAGGTTATCAAGACCAATGCAAACAAGGAACCACTGGAAATACTGGTTAAACCGACCAAATAGCCTAAAACTGCCCCTAATATCGTTGTTTTTATCTGACCGGAGCGAGTGGTTAAATCTAATTTTGGCCAGGACCAAGGGGACAAATCGGGAAAAAACAAGGAGATTAGTAGTTCTAGGGCCGCTAGGACGGTTACGATCATCAAGACAAGACCGATGATATGGGGCAACCATTGATCGAGATTGAGGGAGCTATTCTGCTGAAAATAGCGAAAACCGACTAATCCTAACAGAGAACCGGGTACACTGCCAATTACTAGCCATTTTACCACTTCTAATTCGATCGTTTGCTGTTGCCAGTGACGAACAGTGCCGACCACTTTCATCAACCCGGCCGCTACCACATCGGAACCCACTGCGGTGGTAGCGGGAACCTGAAATACAAAGATCAATAGGGGTGTAATCAAGGATGAACCACCAATTCCCGTTAATCCCACGATAATTCCGATAAAAAAGCTAAATATTGCCAATAAAGAATAGTCCATTTTTGCCTCAGTCGTCTCTCTTCTCTAGTGCGTTTCTGGTCGTTAATGGACAAAATTAGTTAATTAAGCCTTTAAAAAAGTAAAAAACAGTAATAGTAAGCTTTTATCGCTGTTTAATCTTTTTAGTCTCCGTTTATAACCAGTAATCTCCCGAATCGAAACTTAATTTTCTTGCTATCTTGTAAAATGTAATTGTATTTTAATACGACTGCGATTAAATCATGGTTAAAATACGGTCAAACCCTATACATTTTTTGCCAGAGGATTAGCCACCGTGAGTATCATCATCGAGCAAGTATCGAAAAAATTCGGCACCTTTACCGCTTTAGACAACATCAATCTAGAGATCAAATCGAATCGTCTGGTGGCACTGCTGGGGCCGTCTGGTTCAGGAAAAACTACTCTCCTGAGAGCGATCGCAGGATTAGAACCCCCCGACACAGGCAAAATTATCATCAACGGCAAAGACACAACCCATTTAAACGTCAGAAAAAGGAATATTGGCTTTGTTTTTCAGCATTATGCGCTTTTTAAACACCTGACGGTGCGTCAGAATATCGCTTTCGGTTTAAATATTCGCAAAGCTACCCCGAACTACATTCAAAAACGAGTGGACAATCTCTTGAGTTTAATTCAATTGCAGGGATTAGGCGATCGCTATCCGGCCCAACTATCCGGGGGTCAACGTCAACGGGTTGCCCTGGCCCGGGCCTTAGCGGTGGAACCGGAAGTATTATTATTAGATGAGCCTTTTGGGGCCCTGGATGCCAAAGTTAGAAAAGAGCTACGGATTTGGTTGCGACAGTTACACGAGGAAGTCCATGTCACCAGTGTTTTCGTCACCCACGACCAAGAGGAAGCCATGGAAGTGGCCGACGAGATCGTAATTTTCAATGAGGGTAAAATCGAACAGGTGGGAACTCCCGATCAGGTGTACGATCATCCTGCCTCTGCTTTTGTGATGAGTTTTATCGGCCGGGTGAATGTTGTACCACCAACCTCGGCTGCACTGTTCGAGCAGCTTGGGGGGGGTACTAACGGAGTCAAGATTTTCATTCGTCCCCACGACCTGGAAATTCTCTCTTCTCCCAATGGGTCTAGCATTGAGGCAAAAGTCGAGCGCATTATCCATCTGGGTTGGGCCATCGATGTGGAATTAATTCTACCGGATCGCTCTCTCCTGATTGCCCATCTGAATCGAGAACAACTGGCTCAACTGCACCTCAAGGTCGGGGAGCAAGTTTATGTTCGTCCTCGGGATGCTCGCGTTTTTGCTTAAAAGTCACCCTTATTGTTAGCACCTGACTCGAATAAAATCGTCAACATTAAAGGTCCTAATAGGTGTAGGGTCATGAATAGACCTCCTGCAAAAGTCTTATTCAGCTACTTGATTATAGCCTAAAGCAAGTTCGTAGTTGTAAATGCCAGCGATTAAATTAAATCTCAGACCAAAACGTCGTCTCCGATTCCTGTATCTTGATGATAAAATTCTAAA
>NZ_JAPZSS010000210.1:0-2558 GCF_027532015.1 Microcystis sp. LE19-131.1A
TTAAATATTGGAAGAAAGGTAGTCGGAGAGGCCGCCTTTAGCGGGAATCCGATAGAGAGGTTCGTAGTTAACCCAGTACGGGTCAAAGCGTACAAAGCTAATTCTAGATGCAATATTTGCGTACAGAATTAGTAACTATTAGGGAGTAATATTTAGATAATCAACAGCTTAACATTGCCGTCTTTTCACTGATTACTGATTACTGATTACTGATTACTGTTCCCTGAAAAGCTAGATTACTCTACGACAATTCGCCATTCATGGAGTTCGTATTCCACACAACCATTCTCGATTAAAGGATCGCGAACTATAATTGCTTGAGCCTCCTCAAGAGAATCGGCCTTAAATAATAACATTCCGCCGCCCCTTTCTGCCCAATAACCAGTTTTTGCTGCTCGTCCTTGGCTAATTAAATCACGCACATAGTCCTTATGGGCGCTGACATAGCGATCGAAGGTAGTTTTATCAACAATGCCTTTTTCTATCTTGACAAACCAGGGCATAAATTCTCAGGAGGCTAGGACTGATTAACAATCATATAATTATACCGATTAATCTTGACCGTCGAGGGTGCAATATAACAGAGATATACAATTAGCTAGAGTTGTGGAAGACTGCTAGAATCGAGGTGACAGCTTTATTTCTGTAGCTTTGCTTGCTTCCATGAATCAACCCCAGGGATCTCTATTTTTTATTGCGCTTTTGCCGCCGCCAGAAGTACAGGAAATTGCCACAAAAATCAAGTTAGAGTTTGCAGAAATTTACAATAGTCGCGCTGCCCTGAAATCGCCTCCCCACGTCACTCTCCAACCCCCTTTCCGGTGGAATTTAGAACAATTACCCGATTTAGAAAGATGTTTAGAGGAATTTGCCCGCTTGCACGCTCCTATTCCCCTAATTCTCCAGAATTTTGCCGCCTTTAAACCGCGAGTCATTTATATTAATGTCCAGAAAACCCCAGAATTATTAACCCTACAAAAACGGCTTTTACAGCAGCTAGAATCTTCCTTGAATATCAGCGATAATGCCTCAAAAAGCCGAGCTTTTTCGCCCCATTTAACCGTTGGCTTCCGAGATTTAACTAAAGATAATTTCTGGAAAGCTTGGTCAAAATATGCTGATCAAGAGCTATTTTTTGAGGTGATAATCGATGAAATTACCCTCCTAATTCATAACGGCAAGCACTGGGAAATTTATCGGCAATTTTCTCTATAATCCAGACCCTTGGGGGTTTCTATCTACAGAGGAAGGGGTTCTAGTGTTAAAATAGGAGAGAGCAGTTTTTAAAGCTTCATTTCAGGCTTTTTTGCGATATTTTAACCTATAGAGCCATTTTACTGCGACTCCGCCGCCCTGAAACCTATGTTACTCAAAAATCCCCCGAAAATCTCCCCCAATCTGATCAAACAGCTAGAAGCGATCCTCGGTAAAGATGGTGTCATCCGTCGCAAAGATGAATTATTAACCTACGAGTGCGATGGTATTACAGGATACAGACAAAGACCAGCTCTTGTGGTGCTGCCTCGCAGCACCGCAGAAATTGCGGCGGTGGTGAAACTCTGTCACGATAACGAGATTGCCTGGGTAGCGAGGGGTGCAGGAACGGGCTTATCGGGAGGGGCGTTACCCTTAGAAGAGGGGATTCTCATCGTTACGGTGCGGATGAATCAGATTCTCAGGGTTGATTTAGATAATCAAAGGGTGGTGGTGCAGCCCGGGGTGATTAATAATTGGGTGACACAAGCGGTAAGCGGGGCGGGATTTTATTACGCACCAGATCCCTCTAGTCAAATTATCTGCTCGATCGGCGGTAATGTGGCGGAAAATTCCGGCGGGGTTCACTGTTTAAAATACGGTGTCACTACCAATCACGTTATGGGCTTAAAAATCGTCCTTCCCGATGGTTCAATTATCGATGTGGGGGGGGCAGTACCAGAACAACCGGGCTACGACTTAACCGGTTTATTTGTGGGTTCCGAGGGAACTTTAGGCATTGCCACGGAAATCACCTTAAGAATTCTGAAAACTCCCGAGTCTATCTGTGTTTTACTGGCTGATTTTACCAGTATCGAGGCGGCGGGCCAAGCGGTGGCGGATATTATTAAATCGGGAGTGATTCCGGCGGGGATGGAGATTATGGATAATCTCAGTATCAACGCCGTGGAAGACGTGGTAGCTACCGGTTGTTATCCCCGGGATGCCGAGTCGGTTTTATTAGTGGAATTGGATGGTTTAGGGGTAGAAGTAGCCAGGAATAAACATCGGGTTGCCGAGATTTGCCGTCAAAATGGGGCGAGAAATATCACCACGGCTAATGATGCCGAAACCCGCTTTAAACTCTGGAAGGGAAGAAAAGCGGCTTTTGCGGCGGCGGGGAAAATTAGCCCTAATTATTTTGTCCAAGATGGGGTGATTCCGCGCACTCAATTGGTGTCTGTTCTTCAGGAAATTAAGGCTTTAAGTGAAAAATACGGTTATAAAATCGCCAATATTTTCCACGCCGGGGATGGCAATTTACATCCGTTGATTCTCTACGATAACAGGGTAGAGGGGGCCTG
>NZ_JAPZSS010000091.1:0-1527 GCF_027532015.1 Microcystis sp. LE19-131.1A
GAAATATTATGGAGATTTTTAAAATATGAATGGATTGAATTTAGCGCCTATAAAGACCGAAAGAGCCTCCTCGCTTACGTTAAAAAAGTGCTGGACAATTTTGGAGGCGAGTATGTAATTAATTTTGCCTAGGTACTTAGTTGAAAGCGGCCTCCATCGTCTCATTTTGCCAATTCCAATACTCTTGATTCGGCATTTCCTGCCAACCGCTTTCGGTTTCCGGCAGATTCACCTCGGTAAAATCTGGGGAAACTAACTCCAAAGCTTGACTATCTAAAGGGTTAAGCGAATAGTCTTCTGGCGCAAAGCCTTGGCCATAGAGGTCATTCATGGTCGCCTCCGCTCCTTGACTGGGGCTATTTTTTAACCTAGAGAATCGGCATCACTAAGTATTTATACTTCGATGATACTCCCAACCCATGAAAGTCTAGTCTGGACGTTAATAAAAGTTAACTGATGTTGACAGCCTCGAATTTTGGGCGCAAGGCTTCACTGGTGTTAACTTAACGGTTGAGATTCCCTGTTTTTTTGATGGGTAACAATAAACCTCTCGCATAATTGATTTTTGAGGATTCAAAAACGTCAAAAAGGCGGATTAACTGGCAGAAAATCTCTAAATAAACCATTTAATTGATTATTACTCATTCTTAATTCTCCTGACTCCTGACGACCGGCTCCTGACTCCTAACCCCACCAACAAACTTTTTCAGCAAACCCTAGTTAATTATTTTTAGCTAGTTGACTGACAACCCATGCTCTTAAATTCTTTTCTGCTTTAACTTCATCCTCTTGAGCAGTGGCTAAAAATTCCTAGAGTTTAGTTTTGGGAACTAGGGGAAAAGTGTAGGGTAAGCGCATCTTAACAATCCTTGACAATTGTTAAGCAAAAATCGACCAAATGGGTCGAGTTCGCCCCTACAAAATCGACCCGCCTAAGGGCGGGGAAGAAAAGAAAAAAGAAAAAATAGGGAATGAGGGTAAAAGGGGAAAAAGGAAAAAGGGTTAGAGAGTTCTCCCGAAAACGCAGGCTACCCGAAAACCGTAATTGTTGATGCGGTTGACGCGGCGGAAGTAGTAGTCGTAGCGAATCGCGGAACGGCAGTAAGTAGGATTGTAGCCCCAGGAACCGCCCCGCAGAGGAGAACGATTATTATTACCATTTTCTATCCAGACACTGCCATCCGTCGGCGCACCGTCATAGTTATCGTGCCAAGTATCGGCGCACCACTCCCGGACATTGCCGTGCATATCGTACAGTCCAAAGGCGTTTGGGGGAAATTGTCCCACGCGAGTTGTTTCGTTTTGATATTCTCCGTTCAGTTCATCGGCGTAGGTATTACTGGCATTGTAGTTAGCCAATTCCCCCGTAATGGTTTCCCCAAAGTAAAACGGGGTGGTGGTTCCAGCACGACAAGCGTATTCCCATTCCGCTTCACTCGGTAGTCGGTATTCCCGAACCGTTAGTTTTGATAATCTCGCACAGAACTCGATCGCATCGTACCAGTTGACTTGTTCCACGGGACGGCG
>NZ_JAPZSS010000080.1:0-28734 GCF_027532015.1 Microcystis sp. LE19-131.1A
GGCTCTTCTGGTTTCTGTGTGGAAACGAGGTCTATACTGATAGTTTCTTCGACAAAATAGTCCTAAAAGTGTTACCCGATAAGCATTTCACGATTCCATAAGCAAAAATTATCACACAAAGTCGAGAAGAGCCCATTATGAATAGAACCATTCTTGATCATATAATGAGAACCACAATTAGGACAGGGGAATAGAGGTGAACTAGGGGGGGTATTTTGTTCGGTGCTAGACTGATATTTGAGTAAGCCAGACAGGAGCCTGAAAAAGATATTTATCAGAAAAGTTATGATCAAGCTAGAGGTTTAAAGACTGATTCTAGCCAATTATTTTTATTAATAAATATTTTACACAATTCATACCATGTAAGCAAGAGGGCCACGGCACTACTATCGAATCATTACCCAGATAACAACCAATGTAATTGTGATTCTAAAGATGACTTTAATGGCTTCATGAACAATTTACTAACCCTTTCCCAATCTTCCACCTGACATAAATGATAAAATGCCTCTAATAAACCTTTTACTTTTTCTAAATTGGACGTATTCGGATTAGGCTCATATTTCGTTAGCCAGTTAATAATGGCACGATAGGAAGACCGTTTTTTTCCTCGTTTCATCGCTTTAACGGTAGCTGAACTAATACCAAGTTCTGCTAGAATCGAATCACCAGATAGCAAGATATTCATTTTATTTTACCTCTTACTTTAAATTTAGCTTTGCTCATTATTTTTTGTAGCAAGTTTTCACACTCTTGAACTATGGAAATGTTGAATTTTCCAGCTATCTATTTAGAAATGTCAAAACTGAAGTAATCTACTATTAAATTCTTTGCATTGTTCTAGTAGTTGTGGGTTCTCTAAATTCATGGCAATTTCTAATGCTTGATTATAGTAATTTAAAGCTAAGTCAATATAACCTAATTGATAGTAAATTTCTGCAACGTTCAGGATACTTATACTTTCTCCAATACGAATACCGTCTTTTTTTAGTTGTTCTATTGCTTTAAATAGTATATCTAAAGCTTCTGGATATTGTTCAAGCTTCATTATAGTCTTGCCAAGATTTGCCAGAATCCCTCCTGTTTGTTGATAATTGATAATTTGTGCTATGCTTAAGCTTTTTTGGTAGCAATCAATCGCTTTACTATATTCCTGCATAAAGTCATATATATTACCTGTAGTTCCTAATAAATATACTTTGGTTGGCTGATTTTCCAATATCTGTATATCAGTTAAACATTGCTCAAATAATATAGCTGCTTTTTCTGTTTTACCTAAAAAATAGTGAGATCCTGCCAAATTAATAAGTGTTTCTATTTTAGTTTTTGACTCTTGAACTAATTCACAAAGTGTTAAAAGTTTTTCAGAAAAATTAATTGCCTGAGAATAGTCTCCTCTGGAGAAATAAAAGTTAGACAATGAACGTAAAGTTAAACACTCATTAAGTTTGTCACCCATTTTTTGAGTAAGAAATAAACTTTTTTCATAGAAGTTAATTGCTTTGTTATGTTCTCCTAAAATCATAGAAGAATTACCTAAATTTCTTAAACAGATAATATCAACTTTATGATTTAGCTGTCCTAATATTTTATAATTAAGGTCAAGTCTTTCAATATGATGACCCCAAGAATGTAGCTGAGTATTTAATGATTTATTATTTAATAGTTGAAAGTTATTCAAAAGGATAGAACTACTCTTTTCCCAATCTTCAACCTCACATAAATGATAAAAAGAATCTAATAAACCTTTTACCTTCTTCAAGTTAGAAGCATCTGGATTAGCTTTATATTTCGTCAGCCAATTAATTACTGCTCGATAGGAAGACCGCTTTATCCCTTCCTTCATCGCCTTAACGATTGTTGAATCAATACCAAGCTGTGCTAAAACTTCCTCTCCAGAAGCTATAATATTCGCTTCTTCTAACACTTGTTGCGTTTTAGAATCTAACTCAACTTGATTATTCATCTTTTTTACCCCATTGTTTTAAATGTTCCAAAGACACACTTCTAATTAAATTATGCTGTCTTAATAAACATTGATCGTTCTCAACTAATTGCTCTACTAGATATCGATCGAGTAAAGAATCTAACGCTGCTTTTTGTTCTTCTTCATCCCGATCCCAATCTTCTAAATGAGACAGCCAAAAATTCTCTGGTACAGAACATCGATATATCGATGCTTCACAGAGTAAAATATAAGCATACTTCACATCTTTTTGAAGTCGAGCAAAGGTTTTATTCAAACGAGATCGCACATTCCGTCTTAGGGTCTTTGTAAAGCGATCTAATTTAAACAAATCCTGGCCAGTTGTCTTACCCACTTGTGCTTCTGCGATCGCTTTTTCTACTTCCTCTACCTCACTCCCGTACTGATTCCAGTAAGCGATAATGTTGCCATTAAAAGGCTTATTTTTAATTTCTCCTGCAATCACTCGCAACGCCAAAGGATGACCTTCATAAGCACCACCAATTCGCTCTAAATAAGTTCTTCCTGCTGAATTAACATCAATCTCTAAACCAATTTTCTTAAACAAAGCTAATCTTTCAGACTCATCTAATCCGCTTAATTCTTGACGATACCAGAAATTTTGAGAGCGACTTCCTATCTCTTCAACTTGTCTCGGTGAATCCTGAGAAGTAAGAATGATAGAACTTAAACAGGAATCCGACTTCAGAAAACCATTGAAAAATTTCACCCACCAATCATCTTTAAAATCACTCCAACCTTCCTCTTCATTTCCCTGCAAAATGTTTTCTAAAGAATCAATTTGGACTAAATAACGATTTTCTTGCAGATGTTTCAGCAACCGATTAAGTAATCTTTGGGTATCTTTGCGATCATCTGAGGTGATCAGTTGTCCCCACTTTTCTAACCATCGAGCCGCTACACTAGCAAAATCAGAAGTCTGTTCCTCATTATCAAAATTTTCCTGATAATATTGACTCCAATCTCCTCCAAACCAGTCAGATAATTCAACAGCCAAGCGTTCCCCTAAAGCTGTTTTTCCAATTCCTGTCATTCCCACTAAAACCAGCAAGCGACAAGATTCTCGAATGCGAGATTTTAAATCTTGGATTAATTGATCTCGACCAACCCAAGTATCATCATAGGCGAAAAAGTTAGGAGATATTGAGGGAATTTGTTGCTTTCCCAAGGCATTCACCAACTTTTGCCATTCAAATGCTTCATCTTCGGGATTAACAAAATTGAGATAGGTTAAAGCCCTCAGTCGTAGCGGCAGTTCACATTTTTCCTTTAAAAGAGGAAGCAATCGCAATTTTTGATTCGCTGGATCGAGTGTTTGCAGCAGAATATTTTCAAACTCAGTCCATCCACTCTCCAGATAATTAGGTGTCAAAATCAGTAAAGTCTTATGGCTGTTTATCACTGCCTGTTCAATATTTTTGATGCTTGGCATTCCTATAATAAAATCTCGGTAGTCAATGCAAGCCTTAATCTTTTGCTCTTCCAATTTTCTGAGCAATTCCTTAACCCAAGGACGATCCTTCGAGCTGTAGGAGATGAATATGTCGTATTGATAATTTGAGTTGTCTGACATTGATTCTGCTTTTGATAGAAGTTTGGTTTGAGGTTGACTAGAAGTTGAACCGTTGGGTTTTTCCAGATTTTTTTGTTGTTTTGCTTCATCACCCCCGAACTTTGCCAATATTTCAAAAGCAAAAGCACTCGCATGACGCGCCGCTATTTCCTGAGAACCAGACGCATCCGCCTCACTTTTCTTCTCAATTAAATCAGAAATTCCTCGAATAATTAATGCTGATACCTGCTGATTCGCATGAGACGCTTGCAGTAAACCTCGCCCTTCCATCTCCACTGCTAACGCATCCCCATAATTGGAGCGAAGAAATTGAAACACATCAGACTCTTTAGAAGCGACAACCTTTTCTCCCGCAGCAATAGGCGCAACAAATACGGTAGGTTTTACATCAGAAAGAGAAGAACCGAGCCTATTTAACCAATCCTCCTTTCTTGCTTCTGCTTTAGCTCTTTGAATGAGATTATAAGTAGAGAGTCCTACATCAGGTCTAGGTTCAAAAACTTTCTTAACTTTACCTGACTCATAACCATAGACTTTTGTAGCCGCTACCACATCCCCAAGCTGGACATCCTTGATGCCACCTGCTACCCCCACAAACAAGATAACACTGGGATTGAAATAGGATATTGCCCTTTCCGCTTCTAAGGCTGCACCGACATTTCCCGCACCCACATCAACAATTCCCACTTTCCACTCTTTCCCACTGTCAATAAATTTTCCCCGCTCATAAATCGTCCCTTGCGGGTGCATTTCTTCTCGCAGGTCACTCAGATGGGCGCGAACTGCTATATATTCAATGGGGATAGCTGTGAGGATAACCGCGCAAGGCATAGGTGAACCTTTAATCTTATTGAGCTATCTTAGATTATGGCTTTTTTCTGAAGAGATGGCTAGAGTAAATTTTAACGTCTCTGCCGTATTTGCCGCGATCGCTGAGATTTCGGCGGCTAATCTGTCTTAACTTCCTGGTTGTGAGCCATGGCTACTCTCCAGCAAATTCCAGGATGGTTGCGTACAACTGGTTACTCACTCGAAAGTCAGCTTGCTCAATTAGTCGCTCCATCAGGGGTTTAACGGCTGGAATCAGGCGATTTCTCTTAGCTTGCAGAAGCACTCCCAATAATCCCGTTACCCGCAATCCATAGCTCATTATGGATTAACCCCGCGTCGGCGATGCGCGTCACGTCTAGAGGTAGGGCTAGATGTACCACGTCCGCCTCTTGTTTCCCAGCAATCACGTCATCGGCCTGGGCCAGGGAGCCGCCGTAACTGCGCTCGAAAATGACTTTTTGGTTCCGCTCTTTTTGCCATTTCTCGACGAATTTCGGGATAATCTGGTCGTGGGCGGCTTTCGTGACCGAAAAGGAAACGAGATTTAATTTCACCTCTGGTTTCGAGGCGATCCCCCCGGACGTACAGGAAGCGAGCGCGATCGCAACCAGCAATCCCAATACCAAGAAGGATACAAATCCCCGCCGCGATAGCGAATGGAAGGCTTGCCCTGAGCCAAGTCGAAGGGGACGAAACAGCGATCGGATGGGCAACAGTGATACATTCATCGGGATTTTCTCGATAAGGTTGCTCTAAACCAACTAATTTTTTATTCTCTCTTCCTGAATTTTGACTCCCGTGGGATCTGGAGATTGGCGTTTACGGGGGGTCTAATTTACCCGATGGGAATCAACAGGCGATAGGATCCGTTATCGAGAATAATCCGTAGGCCCAACCACATCAGCACAAAAGGGAAAAGCTTACTCGCATAACGGCTGAGGACAACCGCGATCCCCGGTTGGCGGGTTAGATTATAGGAGAGAAATAACCAAGTACAAACGATTAGATAGCAGATCGGGATGATTACGGCTAACTGCGCCACGGTACTATTGGCGAATAGGGGAATGTAGATACCGAGATTATTGCCGCCATTGGATATCGTGACTGCGGAAACTTTATAGGTTTGGCGATCGCTGAAGACTTGACCGAGGGATAGTCTGCGGGAGGCAAACCCATGAAATTGGGCGTTTCTTCGCAAATTCACCTTGCGATCTGCGGTTTCCCTCTCGTTATCGCGATTTAACGTCAGTAAATTTCTCATACCGATGAGGATTGGCAAGATTCCGAGAAGACCGATATAAATCGGCGGGATGATTAAGCCGAGTAGAAAACCCAGCAAGCTCACCGATACTAAGGCCGTAAACCCGACTAGCTCGCCGACGACAACGTGAACCGGGCGAAAGGTACGATTTACCTCGCTAAAGAAGCCGGTTAGATAAATATTGTCGTCGAAGGTGGTGGCTATGCCGGTGGCCACCGCGATTTTGACGATTTCGATCAACCAATCCATCCATACTACCTCGATCTCTCAAATGCGGGCGCAATTTCATTTTGAAACTATATCATTTTCAATACATTTATAAATGTACTTTGTTACACAATCGAGGAGTCGTGGATTTTTATAGTATGTAGATAAAACTAATGGAACCTCTCCCGATCAAGTTGGGAAACCCTTCCCTCTTGTCCCCTTTCCCGATCATAAATCTTGTTTTCTGCGAGAAATCCCATGCTCCACCGTTCGATCAAGTGTCTCTGGAAACCGTGGCGAAATTGGCGGGCAGTTCTTCCCGCAGTGCTTTTTGTGACCAGTCTGGTGGGGAGCTTTCTCCTGGCTGGATTTTCCGACACGAACGCAAAGCGCTCGCTACGCGAGATCGCCGTCGGTCAAAATTCTCGATCCGATAACCTGATTCTCAACCTCGTCGATAGCTTTAAATTCCCCCGAAATACGACTCCCCGGCTATTGGAAACCGTGGGATTATTTATCGCTGGAATTCTCTTCTGTATCGCGATCGATCGCTGGTTCAAGCGCTCGACCCCCTCCGATATCACTCCTCTCGCCAAACAAGCGCGGCGGTTAGGAACCCTCAAGATCGGCTACCCTGAGGGCATGACTAATCTGGAAGTTCTCCGCGCCCAGGCCTTTCTGGAAAGACGCTTAAAACCCTTTGGGGTGACGGTAACGTGGACGAGTTTTCTGGCCGCTTCCTCTCTGATCGAGGCCTTGAGCAACGGAACGATCGATTTCTGCGGTGGTGGCGGTACGGCGAGTATTTTCTCCCAAGCGGCCGAACACGTCTTCGTCCGGGTAGCCAAGGAAAAATATACCGCCCCGAAAGGTCAGGCGATTCTCGTGCCAGAGGATTCGCCAATAGAGACGTTGGCGGATTTAAAAGGAAAAAGAATCGCCTTCGATCGAGGTTCGAGCGCCCATTACGTCCTTATCCGCGCCCTGATGAGAGTGAATCTAGAATTAAACGATATCGAACCGGTGTATGCAACCCAACCGGAAGCGCTGGTGCTTTTCCGTCGCGGTGAGATCGACGCTTGGGTGGTGTGGGTTCCCTATTCCCCCACCGAGACGCGCACCTATCCGGGAAGATCGGTGGCCGATCTAGGGGGTATCTTTGGGGAAAACGCCTCTCTAGAAGTGCCGACCTATTATTATGCAGTTCCCGAATTGGTGCGGGATTATCCCGATGTACTGAAGGTGATTTTAGAAGAAGTGAACGAGGCAGGTGCTTGGGCGAAACAACAGGAGTTAGAGGCGACGAGACGCTTGGCAGCTCACCACGAGATCGACCCGGCGATCATCACCAATCTCGAACAGAGGGCCTCTGAACGTGCCATTATCCCGATCGACGATCGCTCTCTGACGGCCCTACAACACCAAGCTAATATCTTCCGAGACCTGAAGCTGATCCCCCATCGAGTCAATGTGCGCGACGGAACCTACACCCTACAGACGAAACAAAATTGGACCTATTAACCCGACGGCAATATTTTGGGCATTGGTTGGATTTATGCCGCTACCAAATAGCCGATGATCGGGTTTCTAGTGGATATTATCATTATTATTCTCCCTTTTGCATGAGCGCCTGTCCTTATCTAGCAGCGGAATTTAAAGCATCGACAAACTTGAAATGTTTGGTTCTTCAGTTTGTCTTATGCAGTGGACGGGATTGTAAGGAATGAAACCCTTATAGAGACAGGCGTTGCTGCGATTTTTGCCAATTGTTTTCGATCTAGAGCGAACTAATCAATTAAATCTCTTGCCAGATAAGGATTTAGTCGATTTATACCCCCTATCGAACCATACCAAGTAACGAAGAACCCGAATTCATAACAAAAAATAACAAGAAATAACAAGAAATAACAAAAAAATTTACAAAAATTTACAAAAAAGAAGACCAAAAGTGTTGAAAAATAAATCAATGATCCGTACCCTTCAAAAGGTAAAGAAAAAAACGAATCTTAAAGCTTCTGCAAGTGAGTTGGGCGCATTTGCCAACCTCTCCCCAGTGGAACAGCGAAAATTCCCAAAACTGACGATTTAGGTTTCTGCTTCATTCATCCCTACATACTACAGTTATGACCACACTCCTAGTTCCGGTTTACCTTGATGCCCTCTACCTCCCCACCAAGACGGATGTACTGGGGGAAATGACTGATTATAGTCAGCTTCCTTACTACAAAGATACTGAATTACAGAAGCGCGGTAAGGCTTATATTAGCGAAACTGTATTAAGGGTTCCCTTTACACAACCCCAATTGTCCTTAAAAGCAGGCATTCACCTACACTGGTCTTTACCAGATGCGCTGACTAACGGTATAGCAAGAGATGGAGAACAAGGCATTACATTTCCCCTTGTACCTAATCGCTGGTTAATTATACGACGTGGGAGCAATATAGCAGAAAAAAAATGGGTTGTAGAAAGTGATTATCTGTATCCTGAAGGTGCTACACCAGAAGATACAATTAATATCCTCTATTATCCAGCTACCAATGAGTATCAACCCTATCGTTTTCTGGGGCGTAAATTAGAATTGGGAGCATGGCGCTCAGGTACAGCAAATGCCCAATATATTCAGGAATTGTCCGCTATTGGACCCTTCGCTACAGTTGACAACTTAGACAACGAAAAAGTTGCCTTTGCTGGTTTTTATCCTAACTGTCGCAGTGTGTTCGGTTTTCATGATGGGGACTTCACCACCAATACAACCCCGCCCAAAGACCTACGATATGATGTCATTGGCTGGTATAGCGACGGCAAAAATGATTATCTTGACAAATTTATCAAAGAACAGTACCCAGACAGAGATCCTTTAAGCCTTTTAGACAGTCTGCAAACTAAAGCTGGCTGGACAGTAGAAATAGGCAATAACCAAAGTTTCCCCGATCGTCTTCTCTGTCATGCTTCCCTAAGTTTTGCGCCTGGTGCTTCTGTAACTAACCCACAAGCGATTAAAGGAACGATCGCCGTAGGAAACAACCAAGAAGAAGCCATAGCAGCTTATGTAGCTCGCCAACTGGACACAAATACAGAAAATCGCAAAACGATTGAGGAGCAGCTAGAAGCCATACAAATGAGTGGGCGTTTAGTACAGCAAAATCTCGACTTTGGACCCAAGTTTCGACAAGGACTACACGAGGACAGCTTTACTGGCCAATGTAAAGAGATATCATGGCAGGTAGTGCCGGAATCTGATCCCAAAATTTCCCAGTCGGGAAGTGCCAACCCAGCAAATGCCGTGCAAGGCGAGGGAATAATGCAGGTGACATTATCCGCCACCATCGGCGATCGCATAAGTGAAGTTAACGAAGCACAGCGTGAATACGACCAACAATTAGCAAAAGTTGGCTCAATTCGAGAACAAGTCTATGCTGATTGGTATAAGTATATGCTGGCTACTTATGTTCTTCGTAATCTCGATCCGGATAAACAATTGCTAAATAGAGATAAACTGACAGACAAGGAAAAGGAATCGCTAAAAAAAACAAGCGATATGGATCTAATCAAACGGTTTCTTCTTGAAACACCGGGTAACAATCAATATGGGGTAAGAGCCTTAGAGAATGCAATCAAAGCTGCTGGGGTCTTGAACTTACAAAAAAATACAGAAGGTCAAATTATCAGCGCTGCTGCTCCTAATAATTTTTCCGGCTCCTCTTTTAACAGCGATTCAAAAGCGAGCGGACTTGCCCGGTCGATTAACACACTAATTGCTGAAGTTCAGCAGTTTAACAAAGAATCCCGTTTAATTGCTCCCAAAAAATCCGTCCAAGTCACTGGCGATTCTACCTTAGTGGATGACGATATTGCCATGAAGTGTTTATCTTTCGATGGCAATCAGAATTATGAAATCTCTAATTTAGGAAATATCCAGTCCCTCTCGATGTGGGTAAACATACCAGAGGGAGTTCAGGGTTCCCTTTTAGAGGTGAGAAGTACCAGCCTTTATGTTAATTCTACTAATGGAATTAGCAGCACTTGGCAAAAAATTTACATTAACGGACAACAGGTAAACGGACCGATTAACTGGACAGCAATTCCTAAGAATCGGTGGGTTTTCCTCCACTTAGAGGCTAATAACCCCTTTAGTGGCACCGTCTATTTAATGTCTAACTCTTCCGGTAGCCATCGTTTACGGGGGCGCATCGCCAGCGTTAGCTTCCACAAAAAACCCCTATCTCCGACCGCAATTGACCGGGATTACCAAGACAAAATCGGTTTGTTCCGACCATCTTACACCATCAAAATCGTTCCAGGACCTCGCTATTGGCAGCCAAATGATCCCGTAGTTTTAATGACTGGGGAAGTCGCTAAACCGACTCGCAACCGTGACGATGAGCGTTTGAGGACAGATGGTTTGCTGCAATGTAAATTATTAACTCAGTCCATTGACTTGCAGAGCTTATCTGACAACACCTTAAATATTTTTGTCCAATTTCTCAACGAGTTTGGCAACAAACCCACAGAAAAAATTGGCTTCCGTCAATGGAAAAATCAGCCTTGGAACCCCTTCCTGTTGGAATGGCAAGTGCAATTGAAAGGGTTAAAGCATAAAATACCAAGCACGACATACAAGAAAGGTATAGACGACCAAAGCACAAACTACCCTCCTGACATCATCAAAAAGAACTATCAATTGCCAGTCGATGGCATTGAAATTACCCCAACGGATGCAAGCGCGAGTAATTTTGCTGATTATCCCAACCTTTACAGGGGAGCTAGTTTTCTCTCTTCCTCGGCTAGTATGTTGCTCAAGGACAATCTTATAGATTACTTGACTAAGTATTTGTTGCCCGACTATTACCAAGAACAAAATATATCCCCAGACGACCAAACCGAGGACTACCTGGTCAAGAATTTTAACGCTGTCAAGGGGTGGTATGACAAGAAAAACCCCACAGCTAGTGATCCTTTTTTTACGGCGCTGCGGGCCTATCAACAACTGCAATCTCTTAACGGCTGTCTCGCCCAGAGTCTCGGCGGCTTTAGTGATGCGCTACTCACCTATAATCGGACAATTCAGTTAGATGTCAACGATAATCTACTTACAGCAAATGGACCGACAAAAGAATTCCTGCAAAACGTGCAGAACACTTTAGAACTTAGCTCTCGTCTCGTACCGGACAGTATTTTGCGATCGCCTTTAAATGGATTCGATTTTAGTCCCATTCGTCTAGGAGGATTAAAAATTACTGATTTGCGACTTGTGGATACCTTTGGACAGGTTAATGTCGTGCTTGACACTAACAATAGCCGTGAGATTGTCACTAGCCAACCCCTAACACTGCCATCAGCTTTTGCTAATGTATTATCATCCCATCCCATCTACCTGCCACCCCGTTTAGCCCAACCTGCCCGCTTGAATTTTCGCTGGCTATCGGCCACCCGACCACAGGGGACTCGCCGCAGTAAAAGCAGTAAACAAGATCAGGAAATGAATGATACCCTCGCCACTAAACCAATCTGTGGCTGGGTTTTGCCCAACAACTTAGATAACAGCCTGACTATTTATGATGATGAGGGCAATGCTCTAGTGATGATTGACCGCACCGCTCAATTGCGCTCTATTCCGGGACTTAATTACGATGAGAAGAAAATTCAGGGCATTATTGATCGGACTAACCCCTATCTCAAGCAAATGGTCCGGTATCTGATCGATCAAGGAGCGGCATTTATGTCCGATTTCCTCACCACTGTCAATGCAGCCTTACAAACCATTGATCCCGAAGGATTTGCTCAAAATAAAGCCATCTCCTTGCTAGTGTCGCGACCTTTAGCTCTAGTGCGCTCACGCATCAATCTAGATATCCAAGGCATACCCGCCGTTAGCCAGAATAAGATATCCTTCTCGGCAGACATCTTCCACAATAAGGTGCGAACGACGGACGCTTTTGAAAAGGTCAAATTCCCCATCCGTATTGGTGAATATCAGCAGTTTAATGATAGTTTGGTGGGCTACTGGGTAGAAAAAGCCGATGGTACTTACACAGACAGCGTTTTTTATGCTCCCCAAAGTTGCTATGTTCCCCACGCAAAGATCAAAACCCTGTTTGATGATGAAAAAGATCCCACCCCTGACACTCCCTTGAATCTGGAGCAAACCTTAGAGGAAAATACAGCCCAAACTCTAGTGATGTTAATCGACCCTCGTGGACAAGTGAACGCGACTTGTGGCATACTTCCTGCTAAGAGTATTTCTATTCCGCCAGAACAATATTTACCTGCCTTACAAGCGATCGAAGTTACCTTTTTAGCGGCACCACTTCTGAGTGATATTAACCCAATCAATGATCTTGATCAGATTAAGCTTTCCCTTCCCGAAGTACCCAATTATGAGTGGTCTTGGTTAGGAAAAGATGGTACTATCTGGTCAAATCGTCCCCTAGTTCCCTTTGATTCTCAGTCCGTTTACTCCAGTCCACAAAAAATCTATGATGGCTGGCTAAAATTAACCAGAAAAACAGAAACTAATGAATGAAGCTGAACAAATTTCCCTCAAATTAACTTTGGGGGAAGTCAACCAAGTTTTAGAAGCTTTGGGTACTATGCCCTATCGCCAAGTCTATCAACTGATTGGCAAAATCCAGAGACAAGGAGAATCCCAATTACAGCCACCTGAATCAACGGATTCATGGACTCAAGAAGTCCAAACTGTTAGCGAATAAAGCGCAACCACAAACATCAGGAGTAATGATCATGCTTACCAGAGTTCCCGAAGAAATCCGTCAAGCCGAAAAGGCCATTGATTTTGGTAATTTTGCCACTCAAGAGCCTTTGAAATTTCAGTTTTATTACGGAGAAAATAACCAAGCTGAAATTAGTAACACCATCTATTTAGAAGATGGTAATCAACCCTCAAAATTGTATTTAGAGGTGTTTAATGATAGCGAAGAAGTCGTCATCTTTAAAGACCCTAATGTCATAGCCGCAAAATTAGCGACTGTTCAAGCAGGCGGTACTAGAGCGGCTAGTGCTAAAAAAAGCCATTTTCAACTGCGTTGGGAAAAGGATTTAGGTCTTAAACCTAGTGAAATAGAAATAGAGGCAACTAGCGAATGGCAAGTAAATTATGACGAAGAAGATCGCTTTTTCTCGATTTATTTTCTTCACAAAAATGGACTAACTTTAAATCCGTCTGAGAAGATTCAGCTAGGATTATTAAAACTTACAGCTAATAATCGCACTGTTAAAAGCAGCAATGTTGAATTACTGTATGGTGGCAGAGATGTTGGTCTAGTTTTGCAGGGAGAAAACGAGGAAGTAATTGAGGATAAAGTAAGCTCCAGAATAACGGTTTCTGTCATCAATTATCCCAGCAAGACGAAAATCCCTTTACAATTTCGGGTCTTAGGTTCTAATGCGATTCTCAATGATGGAACTACTCAAAACACTCTGAGATTAAAGGTATTCAATTCCCCTTTGTCTAATAACACGCGACCAATTCTCTTATTAAACCAAAGTTCAAAGTTTATTGTCAGCTTTGAGCAGGGAGATTATCCAGACGCACTGGTGGCAACAGATCCTCAGTTAAACGGCGTTCAAATCGCAGTAGGAGATACCAATTCTTGGGCATCAGAACATACGGCGAATACCCCTCAGTGGAGTTTTACACCCAAGATAAACCAATTAACAGCAGACCAGGGAATCGAGCTAACAATTAGCAATTTAGTTACAAACAGTGCTTCTGGATTCGCCTGTATATATATAGACTATCAAAACATTGGTAGCTATCCCGATGGTCGGCTAGTTATACCCATCGAAAAAACGCCACTTTTGTATAGTGGGCAGAATGTTGGGATTCGGAATAATGACCCCCGTATTCATCTAGCAATTGGTGATAATGACACCGGACTACAGCAGCAAGGAGATAACGAATTAGCTATTTACACAGATAATGCAGAGCGGGTGCGATTTGATAAAAAGGGCAATGTCGGCATCGGTACGAGTACTCCCGCAGATAAACTTCATGTTGTCGGCGATTTAGTGTTAGGGAACAATACAAACAACCAAAAATTCCTCTTCCACAGCCGCTCAGGCCCACCCAGCAACGCTGACTTTCTACAAATCACTCATGATAACCAGTCTGGAGATTGGGATTGGAGTCAAGGAATCACTTTAAAAAGAGGTGGCAATGTCGGCATCGGTACGACGACTCCCCAAGCTAAACTTCATGTGGATGGTGGGAATGCGGTTATCAGTGGCAATGTCGGCATCGGTACTACAACTCCTAAAATTCATCTAGCAATTGGTGATGATGACACTGGGCTAAAGCAGCAAGGAGATGGCGTATTAGCTATTTACACAAATGGTATAGAGAGAGTGCGAGTTAATGCCTCTGGCAATGTCGGCATCGGTACGAGCAGTCCCGCAGCTAAGTTAGATGTTAATGGGAATATTAATATTCAAGGGGATGTCAAAGTCAAAGGGAAGAAGCCGATGGAACTTGTTCACTATCGAGTACCCAGAAACTACGTCGTCGGAGGTATGCTAGGTTTTAAAGGTATTCAAACAAATTATTCTGTGTCGGAATGGTATCCAATAATGGTACACCTGATATATATGCATCGCGATAATGTTCAAAGACCTGATCTCGCCAAGCAATATCAATTTTATTCCAAAAAATTGAATGATACGTGGTATTTAACATTAATAATGCCGCCTAAGATGATTTACATCGATTCGGCAGATGAATTACAACAAATTATGGGTTCATCAACAGTATTCCTTATGGACGTTTTATTTATTAGAAATGAATTAATGAGTGAAATATCCAGCACTATCAATCCCTGATTCTTCATTTTTCATTCTTCACTCTTAAAACTTATCAACCACCCCCCAAAAAACCATGACAACTAACACCGAACCCAAATTAAAAGAAGAACTGGAAAAAGGTCTCTCAGAAGCCTCAGATGACTCACCAGAAAAAGGTTCAAAAATAACAATTTCTCTCGGGGAAGACATCGAGTTTGTCTGTGAAACTAAACCTGATAAATCACCAGATAAAGGTAAAACCATTGTCGCCTATACAGCTTACAAAGAAGAAAGAGAGGAACCCTTCAAAATCACCCTCCATGATTTGATGAAAACCCTCGATGCAAGCATGGCTGACTTGTTACCAAGTGGACTCAAGGATAAATCCATCAATTTCAAAAATTTGATGGTGATTTACCGGAAAGAACAGAAAACAAGTAAAGGAGAATGGCTGTTTGTCCTAGATTTAGATATCGCCACCAAGATCAAATTAAAATCCCTTCCCGTAGTGGGTGATTTAATCTCCGATGAAGTCGGTAAAGAAGAATTAGTTCCGTCCCTGCGACTCCTCGTCGCTTCTAAAGCCTTTAGCATCAAAGAAATTCGCGTTTTAAACGACAAAATCCCTGACAAAGAAGAAGAGGAGGAAGAGGAAGAGGAAGAAGAAGAAGAAGAAGAAAAAGAAAAAGAAAAACTCATCCCCCCAATGCCGGTTCCCAAAAAAGTGGGTACAGACAAAAGCGAAGCCAAACGCTCTGTACGTAAAGGTTTAAGCTTATCAGGTAAATTGGGATTACCCGATGCTGCTAAGATTTTGAGCTTGTCGATAAGTCCACAACAAGCAGAAGAAGAACAAGAAGAATTAGCTCCCGGTGGAGAAGAAGAAGAAGGTGATGTCACCAACAGTAACTTAGCTGTTTGGTTTGATATAGACAAAACCTTCGGACCGTTTTCACTTAAACAAATTGGCTTCCAATATGAGGAAGAAGACGACGAGGCGGAAATAGCCATCGTCATTGATGCTGTCCTCAAAATCGCTGGTTTGACCCTCTCTTGCGACGATTTAGGAGTCGGGATTTCCTTAGACGACTTAACGCCATCCTTTAAAATATCGGGCATTGGCATAGAGTACAAGAATCCAACTATCGAAATAAGCGGGGCCTTACTGCGTGCCGACAAAGAAAAGAACGGCATAAAATACACAGAATATCTGGGTTTAGCCAGACTCAAATTTGATCTAGCAGGTAAAAGTTTTGGTGTCAGCGCCATCGGTGCCTATGCCTACTACGACGGTAAACCCTCCCTATTTCTATATGCCGTTCTTGACGTCACTATAATAGTTGATCCCTCCTTCATTATCACGGGATTTGCTCTGGGTTTCGGCTACAATCGCTATCTGAAAGTACCCTCCATCGACAAGTTACTAGATTTTCCCCTAGTTGCCCAAGCGGTAGAACCCACCGACAGCAAATTTTCCGATGATAGTGAACTGATTACCAAAAAACTGAGCGAGATGGATAAATATATGCCCATATCCATCGGCTCCGGCTTTGTTGCCATCGGACTTAAGTTTACCTGCTTCCAGATGTTAGACTGCTTTGCGCTGCTAACCGTCGCCTTTGGGGAAGATTTCGAGATCAACCTGTTGGGAATTGCCAAGATGAAAATTCCCACTCCGGCAAAAGACTCGAAAAATACAAGCTGTATTCTCAATATGACGATGCTCCTACGAGCCAGGTTTTCTCTGAGTGAAGGAGTAATCTCCATAGAAGGTCAATTAGCCTCGGATTGCTATCTCTTATCCCCAGATTGTCGCTTAACTGGTGGCTTTGCCGTCTGTCTCTGGGTTTCTGGTCTTCATGCCGGTGACTTTGTTATTACTTTAGGTGGTTATCACCCCCTATTCAAAAAACCTGCCCACTATCCTACAGTTCCTCGTCTGGGTTTCCACTGGAAAGTAGGAGATTGCCTATCCCTCAAGGGAGAAAAATACTTTGCTCTGTGCGCTCATGCCATCATGGCCGGTGGCCGACTAGAAGCCAATTTCAAACTCGGTAAACTGTGGGCTAACTTTGTCGCTGAGGCTCATTTCCTCATCTCTTGGAAACCCTACTACTACGAAATCCTAGTACAAGTGAGGATTCAAGCTGGCTATGGAATACTCGGACCTGTTAGTTTAGGGGTGCAACTCCATATTTGGGGTCCAGAATTTGCCGGTACAGCCACATTTAGAATTATCTTCGTCAAAGTCACTGTGGAATTTGGCGATCAATCTTCTCGCTTACCAGAGCCTATCGATTGGGAAAGTTTCCAAAGTTCCTTCTTACCCCCTGCGAAATCAACAGCACAAGATTCATCAACAGCTGCAGACGTTTGTAGTGTTGTTCTCAATCAAGGAGTCACCAAACAACTCTCACCAGCAACAACCAAAGAAGTCGCCTTTGTCGTCAATCCCAAAGAGTTAGAGCTAGTAGTTAATTCTGCTATCCCCAGCAAGCAAGCATCTTACCAAAAAAATACCCAAGATACCGAACCTCTCACTGTTAGCAATGCGAACACCGATTTTGGCGTTCGTTCCATGGGCATTAAAAAGGATCAACTCGAAAGCAAGTACAACATCAAAATTACCCGGAAGACAAAGGGAGGAGATGAGTCAGAGTCAGTAACCGTTGACTATGACCAGTTCCAATTTATCCCGATAACTCAAGATGTGCCAACCGCACTTTGGGGCGATGCTAAAGTTAAAGTTGTCAAAGTAAAGGGTAAAGACTCAGAACGAATTCTTCTCCCTGAAGCTAACGATCAGCAATTTGTCAAGAACGTCTTCTCCGGTTTCCGGATTGTTCCTCAAATCAAGGAAGATGTCTGTAGCACCAATATTATTGATGTCAACGAATTGCTACACGATACCACCGCCATAAATGACGTTTACGCTTGGCAAAAAATGACGGCTTTTTCTGGGTTTTCTACCGACAATCAAGCTCGAACTACAGCCATCAACAACAACATTGTCAGCACCAATACTCAGAATAAGCGCAACAATCTGCTCCAATCTCTCGGCTTTAATCTAGCCGATGATGTTAAATTAACCGATTCGGTGGCTAATTCTTTTGTCATTGCACCCCAGGTTAAAGCGTAATGCAATTAGGGGAGGTCAGCTGTTGCCCATTTAAACGGGGAATTCTAGGGTTAGAAAATCCCTAAAACTCCCCCCTCTCTCCTACTCTCTAGCTTCAATCCACAATCTATAATCCACAATCAATTAATCATGTCCACATCAACAGTTAAAGTTCAATTCATCCAACATCGCCAACCTCCCCTAGATAGTGGTACTTACACAGTCGAGGTTGAACAAAAAGTTAAAACCAAACAGTCTGACAAAATACCTGAGCAGACATTCAGTAAAGAGCTTACCTTTTATGTAGATGGCCACCGGTTTGCTCCCCTAACTCCTGATAGCATTTATGCCGTTTTTCCCCCTGCGGGAAACTTGGGCGAGTATTCTAATGCCTTGCCCCATATCATCCTCAAACGCAGTACTCTGCCTTGGGAGCGTACTATCAAATCAACAGATCCTGATCTTCCTTGGTTAGCTCTCCTTCTGTTTCAGGAATCAGAGAAACCTGAACCACAAACAATTAAATTAAAGGAACTCAAACCAAATTCTGGTAACACTAAATTCCCCACATTTATATACGAGCCTGGACAAAATGGTGAAGATGTCCTGACTGTAATTGATGTCCCTAAAAACATTTTAGATAAGATTCTTCCTCCAGAAAAAGATATAGCTCTCCTTGCGTCTGTTAACCAAATAACCAATGAGAAAAATGAATCTCTCAGCGAACCTTTAGCCACTATTTTAGGCAACCGTTTACCCAAAAAAGGGGAAGTAAGTACCGTTCATTTAGTCGCCCTTGAAGAACGCTATGATAAGGATTCTGGAAAATTTGACTATCAAGGTGCAGGACCTAACGATTTAATCCGTTTAGTTAGCCTTACCAGTTGGAGTTTTACCTGTGTTGATAGTAAGCACAATTTCGATGCCTTACTCATAAACATTGATCACAAACCCGACACCCTCAGACTTCCCTCCTTCGGTAATGATGCAGCGAAGAAATATATAGATTTGGGTTATGTACCTCTCCACCACGCTCTGCGACAAGGAGATAAAACAATTTCTTGGTATCATAGTCCTTTAAGTACAGGACAAAGCTCAGATAACCTCACCGCTCCTGTTGCTATAGCTGATCAATTGATGCGTTATGATCCTAATACGGGTATGTTTGATGTTTCCTACGCTATGGCTTGGCAGTTAGGACGAATGCTGACCCTACAAAATCAACCCCTGGCTGTGGAGATTTTTAACTGGAAACGCTCTAAAGCTCAAGATTTACATCAGATACAGCAACAAGTGCTGCACCTACCTTTCCAAAGCACAACTGAAACTAACGGGGATCTACCTACAGCGATCGCCAATTGGTTCCAAGATTTAGAATTGCTCAAAAACGTTCCCTTTAACTATTTGGTTCCCGATACACGGTTACTTCCCCCCGAATCTTTGCGCTTCTTTTGGATAGATTCCTATTGGGTTGACTGCTTACAAGATGGGGCTTTTAGTGTCGGACGAGTTACGAAAGAAGACTTGCGATTAGATGTTCAAAGTCGCAGTTTACGCCGAAGCAAAACCCAGTCTGATAAAACTATTACTGGCTTCTTGTTACATTCAGAAGTAGTATCCGGTTGGCCCGGTTTAGAAATAGAAGGTTACGCCACTCCCGTAACTGGAACCGATTTTGTCGGACCAG
Organism: Microcystis sp. LE19-131.1A; assembly: GCF_027532015.1. Lineage (NCBI taxonomy): Bacteria > Bacillati > Cyanobacteriota > Cyanophyceae > Chroococcales > Microcystaceae > Microcystis > Microcystis sp. LE19-131.1A. The sequence goes on from NZ_JAPZSS010000080.1 coordinate 19,462, forward strand.
AGAATAAACTAACCATACTCCGAAGAGATCTGCTATCAGATAATATCTTACTCTGTTTTTTTGCCGGGGAAGTCAAAACCCTTGACCTTTCAATTAAGGGATCATCCGTTAATTGTGGTGTAGATCCGATTGAAAAAGGAAGTCCGATTACTAAAGGACTACGAAACCTCGACGGTAGTCAAACCGACGAGAAAATAGATGTTCCCTTCCGAAATGAAAATCTAGGAGTGATTAATATTGAGGAAATGACCAACAGGCTCAAAGAAGGGTTAAAATCTCCCGATAATTTCACTTCTGCTCAATTTGCAGCCACCATGATTGAGGGTTCCCCCAAAGTCAGATTTGTCCCACGGGGTTAGAGTTGTTGGGTAATGTCTTTGGGCTTTATCTGGGAGTGTCGGGGGGAAAATTCCTGGACTTTTTCCCTGAAAATTAGGTAATTGACCCCCTCAAAATCGGTAAAACCCTACACCCCATACCCTACCCCCACGACAAACTTTTTCAACAGACCCTATCTATTGCTGATTTTCCAGATAATTACAGATTTGTTCTAGTTTAGCCAGGGCTTTTCCTGACTGTAAAGATTGTTGTGCTTGCTGGAAACCCGTGGGGATATCTGGGGCAATTCCACAGCGCCAAAGATAAAAACCACCGTTAAAAATTGCCGCATCGGTTAATTCGTTATTTTCTCCAGCTAATAAACCCTTTAATTTAGCGGTGAGCATCTCTAAAGATTCGAGGGGATAATCCGAGGGACAGAAGCCATAATCGCGAGGATTTAGGAAAAATCGCTGAAAGGAAGGGGGATCGGTGGGATTTCCCAGACCAATAATCGCCGTCCGATTACAGGCTAAATCACAACTCCCCTCTAATCCTTTCACGGTGGTGAAGTGAGAGATATTTCTCAGAGCGAAAGTTTCGCGAAAACGATCCTCGGTGGGGGGATGAACAAAACCCGATATCTGATGAATATTACCCACAAAAGGCGACCACATTAACTCTACCGTGGCCATGGGCGGACGTTTACCGATTTGCTCCCGATAGGTGACAAAATTCTGTACTAGGGGAAAATGGCGCGGAATATAGAAAAAAGTCAATCCTGTGGTGATTAAACAGTCTTTCACTGCTGCTAAGGATAATTGACTAAAATCTGCTCCTAATTGCTGCCAGATTTCCCTGAGGGAAATACCGTATTTAGTCGGCATTCGATCGCCCCCGTGCAGGACTACGGGAACCCCCGCCAACCCTAAGATTAAAGTAGTGATCGGAGTAACCGGGGCAGTGCGAGAGCGTCCATCGTAGGGATTGCCAAAAATAGCGATCGGATGCTGAAAAGAGGCTGATTCTAGGGTTATTTGCGGACCAAGCTCGGCGTAGGCATCAAGCATTCCCGCTAACTCATCGCTGGTGGGGCGTTTAATGCGATGGGCAATCATAAAAGCGCCGATTTGGGCTGGGGTTGCCTCTTGGGTTAACATCATCTTGGTGGCCATCGCCGCTTCGGGACGGGTTAGATTTTTGCCCGTATGGGTGCCACTACCGATCGCTTTTAATAATTCTCGAAAAGTATCGCTCATCTCAAGGAAGAAAATAAAGGATAAATGGGATTGATGGGAATTGCTAAGGCTGGACAGGGTGATTTTCTAAGCTTTTAACCACACTTTGATTCATTTGCCGCACTAATTGACAAAAATGAGCGATCGGTGGTATCTGTAGGCGATCGCTGGTGGTGACAAGGACTACCTGACGGGTGAGACGATGACTAAATTTACCATGGTTAAGATGGGGATTTTCGCCACTAGGGGAAGCAAGAGGACGAATGGCGAGGGTGGCATCGCTACGCGCTTCCATCAGGGCAGATTGAGGCAGAAGAGCGATAATATTACCCTGACGCACCACACCGCGAAAAGCATCAAGGGTGTTTAATTCCATGACAGTTTTTAGGTGGGCATCCTGACGGGAAAACCATTCTTGTACTAATCTTTGCATTCCGTAGCCATCTTTGAAAACCACTTGCGGATAGGGGATTAATTCCGACCATGGCACTTCTTTGTATTGGGCAAGGGGATGATTAGCGGCCATGAGAATTTCGATCGCTTCTTCGTATAATATTTCTACCACCATCTCTGGGCTAGAGGTGAGAAAACGATTATTCATTACCAAGGCCAGATCTACTAAACCATCCCGCAGCACTTTTAATGCGCGATCGCTGCCCAGGGCTGTAACTCTTAACTGCACTTCTGGGTATTCAGCACAAAATTTCGGCAAAATCGGCGGTAAATAGTGGGCGCACACGGAATGAATCGCCGCCACGCACAATTCTGGCTGTTTTCCCGCCTGTAGGTCAGTGATTTCCTCGTGAACATTCGTCCATTCTTGACAAATTCGTTTCGCCCGGGGCAGTAATTTCTCGCCAGCAATGGTTAATTTCGCTTGGGCGGTACGATGGAAAAGAGGTAAGCCCAAATCGGTTTCTAGGGATTGAATCTGGCGGCTGATAGTCGATTGGGTGACTCCACACTGGCGGGCAGCTTGACCGAAATTGCCTGTATCGGCTACGGCTAAAAAGGCTTGCAATTGCTCGATCCGCATTCTTTCTGGTTTTAATTACATTCCGTCATGACCTTATGACAATAACGAATTTTACTGGGACTTTTGGTAGAAATTGCTACCGTTTTCTCAGTTATCAGTTAGCAGTTAGCCGTTAGCAGGTGTCAGATTTGAGTTTTCAGTTCACTGATTACTTTTTACTGTTGACTGAGCATTGAAAAAAGCTCTCTGCTCCCTAGGGTTGATTCATTTAAATTAAGTACAGCTGATTTTGAGTCAATAAATTTGACTGAAGATTCTCAAGTTTATCTTTTTCTAATCAAAAGAGTTAGTTACAATAACTAATCTTTAATCCTCTGCCAATATTTATTATGAATAAATTGATAAAGCTTCTTCTCAAGCCACTAAAAGCCTATCTCTCTTGAAATTGTCTGAGAGTACATACTCATTTTACAAAGACAGCGATCGCTTTTACTTTTGATATTCTGATGGGAGAATGAAACAGCCCTACCTTGATAAGGGGGGTGTCTGATAATTTTTAACGCCTACCTACTTAAAATCTGAGTTCGGGAATCAAAAGGGGAAAAGCGCCAGACCAGGGAGCTTCTGTTTTACACTAGAATTTGGCCGCCTGAATCTAGATCTATGCCCACTCTGACCCTCAATTTTCCCCTGACTGCCGTTGTCGGCCAAGAAGCGATTAAATTAGCCCTACTCTTAGCTGCCGTGGATCCCGCCCTCGGGGGTGTGGTAATTGCCGGTCGTCGGGGAACCGCCAAATCAGTCATGGCGCGAGCGATACATTCCTTACTGCCACCGATCGAAATTATCGCAGGTAATGTCTTTAATTGTGATCCCAACAATGCCGACGAATGGGACGATCGCACTAAAGAAGAATATAGCAGTGGAGAGGTCGCCACGGAAGTTATCCGGGCCCCTTTCGTGCAGATTCCCCTGGGAGTCACCGAGGATCGTTTATTGGGTTCCGTCGATGTGGAAGAATCGGTGAAACAGGGGGAACCAGTCTTTCAACCCGGTTTATTAGCCAGCGCCCATCGGGGAATTCTCTACATCGATGAAATTAATCTACTCGATGACCAAATTGCTAACCAATTACTAACAGTTTTAAGCGAAGGACGTAACCAAATCGAACGGGAAGGCATCAGTTTTCAACATCCCTGTAAACCAATCCTGATCGCTACTTATAACCCAGAAGAAGGGGATTTACGAACCCATTTATTAGATAGAATTGCCATTGCGCTTTCTGCCGATGGTGTCCTTAGTTTAGACCAACGAGTAACCGCCGTCAATCAGGCGATCGAGTATGCTGTTTCTCCCACCGCTTTTATCGCCCAATATGCCCAAGAAATCGATGATCTAAAAACCGAAATTATTCTGGCGAGGGAATGGTTAAAAGAGGTAAAAATTAAACCCGAACAAATTAGTTATCTAGTCGAAGAAGCGGTGCGCGGTAGGGTAGAAGGTCATCGCGCCGAGATTTTTGCCGTGAGAGTAGCCAAGGCCGCCGCCGCTTTAGAAGGTCGGGATTTAGTCAGTGCCGATGACCTAAAAAGAGCCGTCGAATTAGTTATTGTACCTCGATCGCTGATTACGCCACCACCTCCGGAACAGGAACAACAGCCACCGCCACCACCGCCACCACCGGAACCGCCCCAAGACGAAAACCAGCAGGAACAGGAAGAAAAAGAGGAGGAGAAAGAGGAAGAAAAAGAGCCGGAACAGCCGGATAATCTGCCAGAAGAATTTGTTTTTGACCCGGAAGGGGTTTTACTGGATCCCAGTGTGCTGTATTTTGCCCAGATGGCCCAGCGTCAGGGGAAATCGGGGGCGCGTAACCTGATTTTCTCGGAAGATAGGGGACGTTATATTAAGCCGATGTTACCCCGGGGCAAGGTGAAAAGAGTCGCCGTCGATGCCACTCTCCGGGCGGCCGCACCCTATCAAAAAGCCCGTCGCTTAAGAAATCCCGAACGTCATGTGATTATAGAAGAAGGGGATCTGCGCTCAAAACGGCTGGCCCGCAAGGCCGGTTCTTTAATTGTCTTTGTGGTTGATGCCTCCGGTTCCATGGCCCTGAATCGGATGCAGTCGGCCAAAGGTGCGGTTATGCGTCTGTTAACGGAAGCTTACGAAAATCGCGACCAGATTGCCCTGATTCCTTTCCGGGGTGAGCGAGCAGATGTACTACTACCGCCGACCAAATCGATTACCCTAGCGAAAAAACGTCTAGAAACCCTGCCCTGTGGCGGCGGTTCCCCCTTAGCTCACGGTTTAACCCAAGCGGTTCATGTGGGGATGAATGCCCGTTTATCGGGGGATATCGGTCAAGTGGTGGTGGTGGCGATTACCGACGGTAGAAGTAATATTCCTTTGGCGAAATCTTTAGGCGAACCGATTCCGGAGGGTGAAAAACCCGATATTAAGGCAGAACTGCTCGATATTGCCGCTAAAATTCGCTCTTTAGGCATCAAACTGCTGGTTATCGATACAGAGAAAAAATTCGTCTCCACTGGTTTTGCCAAAGAATTAGCCCTAAAAGCTGGGGGTAAATATTATCATCTACCCCGGGCCACGGAACAAGCGATCGCATCTATGGCGCGAGGGGCAATTGCGGGACTGTAGCTAGTGGTTAGGGGGTGCAGATCATTTTTCTCAATCTACCATCCCCACCCTAGCTTTAAGCCCTACCCTGTCAGGGTTTTAGACTATTATTGGGCTAGAAACAAATCGCACCCCCAAATGCGAGATGCTTGCACGCAGTTTTTCATACATTTGTATTAATTGAAAAGTTACCGATAATTTCTCGGCGGTGGATATTTCTGTAATCTTGAGATAAACGCCTAAAAATTGGCTATTGACTCGAATTTTGCTGATTTTCTGTTTTTTTTAGTCTGGTGTGGCAGAATCTAGAAAAACTTAACAATAATCAGCAATCAGCGAGAGATATACTACAAACAAACATGAGCAAGTTTTAATTAAGATAACTATGAGCTTTCGATTTGGCAAAATCTTGATAGCAGGGGTATTAGCGACACTTTTGCTAGTAACTTCCTGTGCTAAAGCTCCCTCGCAATTTGACCGGGCGCAACAGGAAAGTACCGCTCGCGGGGCGGCGGCAGTGGTGAAAGAATCCACCTCTGGCGGCAGTTTTAATCGGTTTTTCCCGCCTTCTGGGGGAGGATACGAGCGCGTCTATACCCAGGAGAAAAAAGGCTTTGCTGAGGCAAAACTGAAGCAAGATGGCAAAGTTCTGGCTATGTTAGCCATATCTGACATTAGCAATAATCCCGCCGCAGCCAATAAATTCCAAGACAGTCAAACCACAATCAAAGGTTTTCCCTCTATCGAACAGGGTGCAACCGCCAGCTCCGTTTTAGTCAATAATCGCTATCAAGTCAAGGTTTTATCGCGGGATACGGATTTTGATGCCAGCGATCGCCAAGCTTGGTTGGCTAAGTTCGATTTAGATGGTTTAGCAAAATTAAAGTAAGGAGACATCCGTGAGTAAGCCAATTTTTGAACTGGTGGACAAATTACCGACGAATAATCTCACCGTCAAAGTTCTCAAAACCCTTGATTATGTGGTGCCGGGAGAGTGGGATAACCTAGTCGGGTTTAAAAATACGATTATCAAAGTCACCGGCGAAACCGACGAAAGCATGATCCAACAGATTGGCGATCGCGCCGTTTGGTTGTTTAATGATAAATCCCAGGGCTATCAACGGGCGCTCTGGCTCTACCAAACCATCGACAGCGCCGATAATGCCCTAGCCACTGCCTCTCTTGCCAATGCCGTCGGTGGTAAAATTCCCCTCATGGGCGGTTTAATCGAAAGATTAACCCCTGCCCCCGAAAAAGCGCAAACTATCGATCTAACCTTGAAATTAGTGACCGAATTAGTCGCTTTTTGTCAAATTAATGGCATTCCGGGGGATAGTATCGGGGATTTCGTCGCTTCCCTAGGAGATTATAGCGGCGAATCCCTGATGCGGATGGCGGCGTTAGTTTGTTTGGATGGTTTAATCCCTCTGGGGGGCAGTTTTATCCGCAAAGTGGAATCCACCCTCAGCATTCTCCACCCAGAAGACTTAGAATCTAACTCTACTTTCGGCAGTATTAAAGAATTGATTCCGGGGGGAAATACTGCCAGAAAATTAGACTTTATCGGTCAAAGTTTCGACTCGACTAAAGGTTGGATGAGTAGTTTTGTCAGCGATCGCGATTTGAGCCAGCAGGGATTATTGAGCAAAATTCAGGGATTTATCGACTTTTCTGCCGATAAATTGGTGTATGTTGGGGCATTTCTCGATATGACGACTAATTACTATGAACATACCGGCATTCAAACCCTGGCTCGTCGTTTAATCGAAAGAGCCGTGGCGGAAATTTAACTGCAAGACTCTGAAACAAGCGAAGAAAAAGCTCTAGAAAAAGTTTAGGCTCTTCTAGGTTCTGTGTGATCAGTTTAACTTACATAATGATCGATCGATCTTTGTGTCCTTTGTGTCTTTGTGGTTCGTTCCACCCCCTCGCTCTTGAGAAATGTATCTTAGAATACATTTTACCCACCAAACCTAGGAGAGCCGTGCTTACTTCAGCTATCAAAAAGCAGCGCGTGAAATGCCCGCACAAAATGGAGCGATCAAACAACCCCGATAAATTTTCCTGTCCCCAACCTGATATGATCGAAATTGGCGATCTTACGATTAAGACCAATGCAAAATTTTCCTATCTCTAAACCCCAATGATTTAGGGCTTTTTTACTTGGGAATTTGTCGTTAAGGACAGCAGCATCAGCTTATTTTTTATCTTTAGCCCCGCCTATCTAACCGCTCATGTCTATTGAAGAAGCTTTGAAACTCCTAAAAGAATATGGATGTATTAAACTAAAAATTGCCCAATCTCCTGAAGAAGAAGAAGCTCTAAGACAGGCAATTTTATTGGTTAACCAAGGTTCGGAATCAATTAATTTAGGTATCTGTGCCGATAACAATGAAGAGGGATTTAAAGCTCTGAAAGGTTATCTACAAGCCCTAGGATACCCCCTGCCTAATAGTCTCCCAGAAGACCAGCCAGAACAGGGAGCGGTGTATATTAAATATAATACCCAAAGACAAGCTTCCTATCTCGATTCTTATACGGGAACCTATCGCGGTGTCCTGGTTTCTTGTCAATCAGAAAATGATCAATTAGTCGGTACTTATGGTCACTTTCCCCTCGATTTATTCTCTTAAGAGGGATAGTTTTGGGCTTATTTAAGCTATTAACAATCATCGGCACCCCCCTGATCAAGGGGGGATTAAGGGGGGATCAAAGACCAAATCTATTGAATTCTTAACTTTTTACCTGAAAAAAATATGTATTTGTTAATTCCAGCAGCGGGAATGGGTAAACGGATGGGCAGCGATCGCAACAAGTTACTGCTCACCCTGCACGGAAAACCGCTCCTCGCTTGGACTTTGCTGGCTGCCATGCAATCCAGGGCAATTATCTGGATTGGCATCATGGCACAACCGGAAGACTTTGAGGAGATCCGAGAAATTATAACCGCCATAAATGCCCTTAAACCCGTGCAAATCATCCAAGGAGGCGAAACCAGACAAAAATCAGTTTACAATGGCTTACAAGCCCTGCCAGAGGGGGCTGAGACGGTTTTAATTCACGATGGGGCGCGATGTTTAGCCACCCCCGAATTATTCGATCGCTGTGCTGTCGCTTTAGCCACTTGTCAGGGTTTCATAGCGGCGGTTCCGGTGAAAGATACGATTAAAATTGTCGATAGCAAGGGTTGGATTAAGGATACACCCGATCGATCTCGGTTGTGGGCGGCCCAAACGCCCCAGGGTTTTCAGGTAAAATTATTAAAAGAATGTCATGAACAGGGCCGAAAATTAGCTTGGGAAGTCACCGACGATGCCGCCTTATTAGAAAAATGTGGTTTTCCCGTCAAAATTGTCGTCGGTGAAGAAACTAACTTAAAAATTACTACCCCCGGAGATCTGGCAATTGCCGAATATATTTTAAGTCAACGTTTATAATTTTTCATCTACTTTAACGCCGTCCGGTTTAACAATACGAGCGGGAATACCCACCACCACGCAATTAGGTGGAATATCCTTGACTAGCACTGAATTTGCGCCCACGGTGACATTATCGCCGATGGTAATATTTCCCAAGACTTTAGCGCCGGCGGTAATCCTGACATTATTGCCAATTTTGGGGCGACCGCTTTTATCTTTATAGCCAAAGACCGATTTTGTCCACAATGTAGGGGCGAACTGCGTTCGCCCAAAAGGTACATTATCAAAGCGCAAGTCCCTTATTTATGACAATAAAGTAACTAGAAGTGGCTACTAGGCAAGGCTACGAGCTTTATGATCATAATAAATAGCTGCTCAAAAAACCCGAAAACCCCATAGGAGTTTAGCAAATGTCTAACGAAACTGTAACTTATTCCCTAGAAGCTATCCTGACAAGGATTGAGAGTAAAATCGATAAAATCGATGAACGTCTCACAAAATTAGAAATCGGACAGGCCGAACTCAAAGCAGAGTTAAAGGGCGATATTAAAGTATTAGACGAGAAAATCGAGGGATTAACTACACGGGTTGGTTATCAGGAATTTACCAACCGGGGGATTCTGATAGCTTTGGTGGTGGCCGTCTTGGGAGGTGCTGCTAAACTTTTTGGTTTTTTCCCCAA
>NZ_JAPZSS010000164.1:0-6952 GCF_027532015.1 Microcystis sp. LE19-131.1A
ATACTGAAAGAGAGTCCCTCATTTAGCAACTCAAGAACACTCTGCACAGTGATGCGCGTCCCTTCTATGCAGGGCTTCCCAAAATGAATTTGAGGGTTAACAGAAATTTTATACATTGTTGTCACCTAGTCGTAAGATGCCCTTATTTTAGATCACATTGCACAAAAAAAGCCGTATAACAAGTCGCTGCACCGGAACGCCGTCATTTGGTTGGTTGAGTGCGATGCCAAAGGCACTGCGTAGCAGCACGCTGATCTGGTAGGGTGCGTTAATGAAATGTAACGGTGCGATTCGTTTCTAGGGGAATAAATAGCCTAGAGTAGCCTGTAGGTTGAACTTCGGCCGTGAGCTTTTGCCGAACGGTTGACGCAAGTAAACCCAACCATATCAAGTTTGCTGTGAGGTTCCGCTGTTGCTACAATTTGATCCCACATCCATAATTCTATCAAGCTAAAATGGAGTGCTATCTAGAAGGAACTTATGATGAAATACAAAATTGTCCTTTATCGTTCTGAAGAAGGAATTACTGTTGGCGTTCCTGCGCTCCCCGGTTGTTGGTCCGAGGGAGATACTGAGGAAGAGGCATTAACCAATATCCAAGATGCAATTCGTGAGTATCTTGCAGCCTTAGAAGAACGCTTGCAAGATGGGGAAATTCGTGAAATTGAAATGCAGGTGTAACTATGCCTAGAATTCCTGGCGTAAATCACCTAGATGCAGTACGAGCCTTGGAGAAGGGAGGCTTTCGGATCATTCGCCAAGGCAAACATATCATCATGAGTGATGGGGTGCGTCAAGTTGCTCTTCCAAGGCACAATCCAATTAAGGCATTTACAATGGGTGGAATTGTTCAAGATGCTGGTTTGACAGTCGCAGAATTTCGTCAACTATTATGAGTGCGATGCCAAAGGCACTGCGTAGCCGATCGCCTTGCCCGTAGGTTGGATTGACGCAAGGAAACCCAACATCAATCAACTCATAACAGAGTGCGATGCCGAAGGCACTGCGTAGCAGCACGCCGATCTTGTAGGGTGTGTTAATGAAGTGAACGCACCTTATCTAATGTTCAAAATCCGTGGGTTACGCTAACGCTAACACAGGCTACATCATATCGATCGCCAAGATTAAGTGATTGCCAAACACACCCTATCAATTCAAAAGAGCGAGATCGTTCAGGTTAAAATGGAGAAGGCAGTCAATGGGGCAAGGCTATGACAGTTCGGCAAAGGCGTTACAGCAAAGAGGAGATGGCTCGTCGGGGGAAAGAACTCTACGAGTCTGGCATTCGGCAGCAAGTCGAAGCGGGTAATGAGGGTAAAATTATCGCGATCGACATCGAAACCGGAGATTTTGAGGTTGATGAAACGGTCGTAGCTGCAACCAATCGGCTATTTGAGCGTAACCCTGATGCCCAGCCTTTTGGAATTCGGATTGGACACCGTGCCGTGTATCACTTTGGTTCGCGGAGCTTAAAGAAGAATTCATGATACACGGAGTTGTGAATTTGCGCCGTGAAGCTACACTTTCCCTTGTAGTTGGTAACTACTCATCTGGTCAGCGGGAATTCATCAATACCGTGATTGATACCGGGTTTGATGGCTTTCTGTCTTTACCATCTGAAATCATCATTCGCCTGGGGTTGCCTTGGACGATCTCCAATCCAGCGACTCTAGGCGATGGCAGCGAAGTCTTGTTTGATTTTTACACTGCAACAGTCATTTGGGATGGGCAATATCGCGAGGTTGATATCGCAGCATCAGAGACAGATCCGTTGCTCGGAATGGCGATGCTCTACGGTTATCGATTGCAGGTGGATAATGTTGAGGGCGGCATCGTTGAGATCAAAGCATTGTGATCCCATTAAGAAGTGCGATGCCGAAGGTACTGCATAGCAGATCGCCGATCTTGTAGTGGACTGTTTCAGCTAAAATAGGGCAATAGATTTCGGCTTAAAGTCTTAGATTATAGAATTTCTAGCATTTTTCTAATACACCAAATTAGCTGAAACAATCCACTACTGAATATACAGCCCTAAGAGCAGAGATACTTCAGGCTGATAATATTTGCCTATTACCTATTGGGTGTAGGCAGGTAAGTCTTGACTCATTTGATTTAAGTTGCTGGCAATGGCTTTCATCGTCATAAAAGCCGAGCTAAAGGCGATTAGCTCATTTAAGGGATAACTTCGACTCTCAACCCGCAAGCTCAGTAACTGCTTCTCAAGAGATTCAATTTCTTGGATGAGCAATCCTAACTTTGGTGGGTTGAGAATTACCTGGGCAGCGATCGCCTCAGCAATTTCATCAAAAGCGATCGCGGTTTCTTGTGCAATCGCTTGTAATTCAGGTAAAAACTTTTGTCGTATCGGTTCAGGAAGCGGTTGCTGTAGCCCATCTTGTAAAGCATCCAATTGAACCCAGAGTTTTTGTTCGTAGCCGATGGAGAAATTCCAAAAATTTTGGTGTTTGGTTGCTAAAACTGTGGAAATTTGTTCGAGACTGGCAATCTTAACCGAGGCTGGATGTTGAGCGATCGCCACTGTGATGGCCTGCTTCAGTTGGGGGATATCTGACGGTGGTATCGTATCCTGAAAATAGCCTGACAGCAGTTTTTGATATAGCTGTCCCATTTTCTTAAAAGTCACAGAAAAATCTGTTTCCAGCTGGTTTGTAGCCGATTTTGTCATAAATACAGTGGTCAGCAATACCCCCAGAAACGCACCTACGGGAACTGAAATTAGTGCGGCCCAAATTCCTTGCTCGAAAAAAGGAAAAATATCCTTCCCGATGGCATCGGCTGCTACAATCGCACCGATGCGAGCGATGGGCGTAAACCCCAGCCAAGCACAACTGAAGTAGGCGAAAAAATAAGCCAGACTGCTACTAAAAGGATTATAACCAAAGGACTTGACCAACAGGTAAATACAGAGAATCGTCAAACTCAACGAGACAGTGGCCGCCCAACCGATCGCGATCGCTCGCCCCCTTGTCGGTTGAATGACAGTGACCACTGCACCTATGATCACAATATCTGCCACTTTTTCGTAAGCAGAAGGATAGGGAAACTCGATGTGACGAATAATAGCCAGTAACAAACCAATAACCAGGCCAAGACTGACAATTTCTCTCAGGCGTTTTAGGGATATAGGGGACCATTTGGGAAAGGTAATCAGGTGTCTTCGCCTGAAAGTTGCAGTTACTTTGGTTTTATCGATTATCCTGCCTCCTAATCCCTCGCATTGTTGGATAAATCGAGATACAAGTTGAATAAATTGATAAAACTGTAGTGATTCTTGAACATCATACCGATCAATCTCTCCACTGGTTCGGAGATGATCAAGTTTACCCCCAATATTCGCTAAATCTTCTTCTAATTCTCTGAGGTAAGGGGTAGCTAAGATTTTTTTGGCGTTACTCAGATCCCTCAAGCTATCAAAGCTGTCGGTAAGATGAGTCGCCAATTGGTGAAATTCATCCCTGAACTGATGCACTAAATTTTGTTCATGCTTTTCGCCATTAAAAGCCATCAGATCAGCTAATTGTCGAGTCAATTGGTTCTGAATTGCCAAGATTTCACTCCAATTTTCTGCCACCAATATCTCACTACCGAATTCATGGGTTGCTTTTGTGAGTGTTGAAAGGCTAGTTTGTGTTGATTTTTTAATCTGATTGAGTAAGTTAAGCTCGTTCTGCTCAATAGAAAGAGGATAATCCCGCTCCTCGACCTCAGTTTTTAAGTGGCGATCGAGGATTTTTTGGAACAAGTGCGGTATATCTTGAAGGATTCCCATCAAGTTCCGGTTGAGATCGGATCGAGTATTCTGGGGCCAAAATAGTAAGGCCACAGCAATTCCCACAGCGATTCCGATCCAGTTATCGATCAGGCGCGATCGCAAATAGAGCCAGATATCTTGTTGTGCTGATGTTCCTACCACTCTCATGGCAATTAAAGCGCCCAGTAGTGTGGCTTGGGAATAAGCGGCTTGCCATCGGTAAGTTTCACAGATCAGGGCGGCTAAAATGTAGGTGAGAGAGGGAATGACAAAAAAACTTGAGCCTTGGATTCCGTAGGCGTTCACCAGGATAGCGGCAATGATTCCCCCCAAAGCACTTCCCCCCAAACGCCCCAAACCTGCAGCGATCGCACCTCCCATCGATGGCTCAATCAGTACAGATACATACCCAAAGACGGGATAAACAAAGTTGTCTAATACATTTCCTCGGTGCCAAAAGAAACTCGTTAAGAGAGCAGCACCCAGGGAAAATTTCAATCCCTGTCTGATCATTAGCCCGTTTTTACTGTCCAAGGTATCTCTATATCCTTTTTCGACTTACTCATTGTTACCCATTAATCGCTCGCTCAATCCCATATAAAATTAGTGCCAAAAACGTCACCAACCAAAACCAAAGCTGAGGAGGCTCACTATGGATCAAGATGACTAAAACAAAGGCTGCGGCGATAATCCACCACTTAAACCACCAAGTCCACCATTGAGAACGTCTTTTCGGATTTTCCATATTAGGTTCAACCGTTTATTCTAGTCGTTGTTTCTTTCAGCTACTTACGCTCGCAAGATTGTGGTTAACGGTCGTACACCCCTGTAATCCAGCGAAAAGCAGGGGTTATATAACTCACTAAAGAACGCTCTTCCACCACGGCATGGACATCTGCGGTAGTTCCGTTGGTAATTCTTTGGGGCGCTCCCTTAGCTTGGGTCCAGTAAAAACCACTCGGTGTATTGCGATCGACCTTCAGCGCTAAAGTGGCTTTGATAACACTTGCATTGACGGGTATAGGCTTATCGCGATCGTCTTCATCTCTACCCAGAAACAGTTTGCTGGCGAGTTCATGACTTCCGACTATATTTGCTAGTTCTGCCACAGTTACCGGCTGCTGATCGACGGTAATTACCTTAGCAACGATACCCCCATAGCGTTCGCGATCATAGAGATCGGGAACGACTTCTACTTCCTGGCCCGGTTCTAATCGTTTGGCATCACCGCTCTTAAACAAGGCCACCACGTTGGTCTTGGCCTTTAGATTGGAGACTTCTAACGTACCTATGCGCCCCCCCGGAGCCAGGACTTCCCCCGGATTAACAGATAAGTCTAAAATCTGGCCGTTGTACAGACTCACTACATTTTTGTTGGCTTGAATAGTGGTTCTTAACGTATTAATCTCTCGTTGCTGGTCAGCGATCGCATTGTAACGAAGAATATCACTGGCTGTATCTTGCAGGTCTATTTGCCGTTTTTCCGTGTTTAGTATATTATTCTGTGCCGCCCGTGTTCAACTACTGGCAGGCTTTCATCAACCCCCTTAAGGCGATCGAGTTCTATTTGGACGCGATTGATACTATTAGAAGCCTCTAGATTATTGAACTGAAACAAATAGGAGGGAAAATCTAGCTTGGCGACAGCCCCCTCTTCGATAAGTTTATCGTAGGCGGCTAGTCTTTCATCCGTTGAGTTCTGGAAATTTTTAAGATATCGAGCATGGGAGAGATAGGCTTCTCGCTGTTTTTGATTACTGGATAATTGAACTTGAAGTGCTTTAATCTGAAGCTGATTCGCCTTTTGCTGGCGATCTATTGAGGCTGCATTCAATTGGCGACGACTCACTTCAATAGAGTCAACTCTTTTATCCTGCTGCTTGAGATCTGCTAGTCTATCCTTTTTATCCTTTAATTCTGTTTCTAATTCAGGAAACTCTAAAGTTGCCAGTAACTGCCCTTTTTTAACAGAATCTCCCGGTTGAATCAGGAGGGTTAACACCCGCCCACCTTGACGGGGTTCGATATTAACAATAGAACGAGGAATCAAAATGACCGCTCGTCCTTGAACAGGAGTCGGAATCTTACCAACTATCGCCCAATAACTCAGTCCTCCGAGCAAAAGACCCACCGGCATTAAGCGCAGGATTATCTCCCCTAATCTTCCTGTTTGCTCCGAATATTTAAACGGTTTTTCCGAATCAATTTTAGGATCAATTCCTGTTTTTATTTGATTATTATCCTGACCTTCTATCCTAGCCTGCGTTGTTTTCTTCGCACCCATATCTGGCTGCTGATGATTCTGATCAGACATAGATTCGGCTTGATTTTTTGCCATTGTACTGAAATGAGTAAAAATCACTTAATTTGTAACATGATAAACATTCAGAGGGTATTACTTTACATTAGGAAAATCCTCTGAAAAAATCGCTCAAGCTATTTTTGACATAAGATAACTAGGCTACCTCGAAAGATTTACCGAAGGCTCAAACCTTTAAAATTTTCCTGTAAGAAACCTAATAAAGTAGCAAACTTGATGTGACCTAAAACAACCTAATTAGGGATCAAGTGTTTGAGTCCAACACTCCGACTAGAGAGATAATCTATCGAAAGAGTTTACACCATTCCAGCTTTTAACTTACATAAGGCGTATAGTCTCATTGTAACCGTTCAGGGGGGGGGATGTCAAGCCGCCAGTGGCATTGACTCTGTGGAAGGACTCTCCTGGGGCAGCACCGAGATGGATACTACTCTTTCACAGTAGCCGCTCTTTTCTGCGTCTTTTTAGATTATCAGATTTTGTCCTCCCCTGAACTAGGGTTGATTCATTGTAGGGTTGATTCATGAATCAACCCTACCCCCTGAACAGTTACTTCAAGGGAGAAAAAGCGATCGGGCTATAATAGAGAAAATTTTATTTTAACTTGAGAAAATTCATTATGACAGCCACTATTGAAGACATTCGGGAAATACTAAAGGAATTGGCTCAATCCCAACAAGAGTTATCCCAATCCCAACAAGAGTTATCCCAAGCTCAAAAAGAGTTATCCCAAGCTCAAAAAGAAACGGATAAACAAATCAAGGAAACAGATAAGCAAATTAACAGAGTTAGTAAGCAGATTGGGGAGTTGGGCAATCGTTTAGGAGAGTTTGTCGAGTGGCAAGTACGTCCTGCGGTGG
>NZ_JAPZSS010000242.1:0-37476 GCF_027532015.1 Microcystis sp. LE19-131.1A
GGCGTTAAAAGTTGTCAGACACCCCCCTTATCAAGGGGGGCAGGGGGGATCCCCCCGCCTATCGGCACCCCCCTTATCAAGGGGGGCAGGGGGGATCGAACCTAAAATCCATTTTTAATTTAATTATAACCAGCTACTTAAAAACTGATTATTTATTCCCCCTCGTGCATGAGTGCCTCTCCTGATATGTAGCCTATACTGTATGAATCAGTGTTATATTGGTAGCCAGGATGTGGGAAAAAGGCAAAGAAACGGTACAGACAATGAAGTTTATTCACTGGAAAAAGCAGCAGTTATTGATGATTTTTGTCCTAGCGCTGGCAATTTCAGTCGCGTGGGGGACAATTTTGCCTGTTTTTACTCAAAAGCTTCCTGCACCTAATCCCTGTAACCAACTTAGGGGAGATATTCAAAATCGGGCAAAAAAAGATGCAGAAGCTGACCGTTTGAACTTTTTTAATACTGATAAAAAGAAAAAGACAATTGGTGATATTTTAAATTTGTATAAAGAGGTAAATTCTCAAGCTTCTTGTTTTGCACAGGATGAATTATGGGATATCTATGAACAACAATATGATACTAATAAATATCCTGCCTGGATACCTGTGATTGTTATTCTTGTTTTGGGTGGTATTTTGTGGAATGTTATTAGTGATACCTTAAAAAAATGGCTCAATCAGTCTTTAGAAGCGATTAGTAAATGGATTTATAAAACCTTCGCTGGAACACCCTTATTTGAAAATATTGCTCTTAAAAAGTATCGACAAGCATTAATTGATAAATATCAAAAACTTAATATACCTTTTCGTCCTCATCGTCCCCTAGAAATGCGGGAGATTTATGTTTCTTTAAAAGCTTTTAAAGCGAGCGATCGCTCTTTGATTGAAGCAGAAAATGCGGTGCAAAAATACCGCCGCTTAGTGGTTAAAGGTGCGCCTGGTTCGGGGAAGTCGATGTTATTAAAGTATCTAGCACTTTCCTATTCAGAAGGACGATTCAAAAATTTATCGGATCGTCCCGTGCCAATTTTACTAGAATTAAATCGGCTCAATGACGCTAATTTGACAGTAGAAAAGTTAGAACAACATTTAGTAGAAGCTTGCGATCGCCATAATTTTCCCAAAGCTAATCGTTTCATCTCTCAAGGTTTAAAAGACGGACGTTTGCTGCTGCTTTTAGATGGGTTAGATGAGGTTAGTAGTAGCGTTCGCTCTTCTGTTGTTCGGTGTCTTAAGGACTTTTTAGAATTAGAAAATTATAAAAAATGTCGAGTAATTATTACCTGTCGGACGGCTGTTTATCATAATGAGTTTGTCGATAATACCGAGGAAACTTTAGAGATTGACGAATTTAGTGACCAACAAATGCGCCGCTTTTTGCAAGCTTGGAAGTCGGAAATGCCGCCAGAGAAATCAGTAGAACAATTGATTCAAAACTTGCGAGCTAAACCGAAAATTATGGCACTGGCGCGGAATCCCCTACTGTTAACAATCATCGCCTATCTCTATACGGATACTCCCTTCGTTTTACCTCATTCGCGAGCCGAATTTTACACTAAAGCTACTAATGTTTTATTAGAATTGCGCGATCAAGAAAGAAATATCCCTAATCAATATAGTGGTGTCAACAAGCGGCGAGTTCTGCAACATTTAGCACTCTATGCTCAGAATAGCGCTAATCGACAACAGCAAGATCGCCGCAGTCTTCTTGATTCTGAAGTATGGGAACAAGTTAAACAAGTCTTACCTTCATTAAATCTAGAGCCTAAAGAGGCTAATTCTATCGTTGATGAAATCGTCAAACGCAGTGGATTATTGCTTCGCATTGATGGCGGACAGCGTTATTATTTTCCTCATCTCACTCTACAAGAATATTTCGTGGCGGCAGCCTTAACAGACAGACAAGCTGAATTAATTCAAAAATGGCAAAATGCTTCTAGCGACTGGCTAGAAATTGTCAAGTTATGGTGTGGATTGGCAAACAATAGTACGGATTTAATTACGGCGGTATATCAACAAGATACACTGACAGCATTTGAATGTCTAGCAGATGCTCAAGAAGTAAAACCAGAAGTTGCTCAGGAGATTATAGATTATTTTAAGACACAATTGAGAACCGATGAATCAATTTGTAGTGCTTTTGGCTCAGTCGCGGCTGATTTTCGTCCTAGAGGGAAAGCATTATTTGATTTTTTAGTTGCTAGTTTAGATAATTCAGCCAGCCAAAAAGCAGCGGCTCAAGCCTTATCTGCCACTAATTTGCCTCAAGCAGTAGAAAAATTAGTTATTTACTATGATCCCAATCAACCCCATTTTATAGAAGTGCGAGAAGCCTTAATCAGAATGGGAGGTTTAGCAGTTAATCAACTAGAATCTTTAGCTCGAAAAGGCTCTATAGAAGCAATGGATGATCTAGTTAAAATTGCCATACCAGAAGCGGCTGAGGCACTTGAAAGATTGCAGGAAGATCCGAACTTAAGCGGAAAAGTAAGTTTTCGACTTGCAGCACTGTTGAAGCAGTTAGAAGATAGTCAAGCTGAACGCAATCGCACACCATCCTGAAGGAAAACTAATGCTATTCAGATTCATTCGCCGACTAAAAAATCGAGCCGTTAAACAAAAGCGCCAGCCACAAGAGGTAATCGAAACGGACTTAAATTGGATTTGGCAACCTTTTGAAAATTCAAGCAATTTTCAGTTCTCTGCTACTGTCAAGAAAGTTGCTGCTGCAATTATTGAAAGCTCTGCTGATGATATTCCCACAATCACTCTTGAAGTCGATCCTCGGTTAGTCATTCCTTTATGTGCGATTCAGTTACAAGATGAAATTAATCTAACTCAGTTAAGTTCTTTTAAAAATGAATTGGAATCGGTTTTACTTGAAAATTTAGACAATAAAATAGAGTTTGTTGATCGAGTTTTAAGTAAAATCACTCCAAAGCAGCGTTGGTTATATTTATTTAAGAGTCTGACACCTGAATTAAAATTTGCCTTACTGTTTCGCTTAATCAACTACCGCCGCCCCACAAGAAACGACTGGCGCAATCTTTTTGAAAAAATAGAATACGAGTTTAAAAAAGGCCGAGAATATCTAATTGTTTTAACTGTTGTCTTCTTGCTTTCTCTTGGATCTGTAATTGAAATATTCGCTATCATGTACAGTCAGCCAAAAAGTTGGGTTAATGGCTTGATGACAATCACAATTGTTGTTGTGCTGTGTTTTTTAATAGTTTTAGGGCGAGAAATTATAACCGAAGAAGATAAATCAGAGCTATCAGAGCCAACTTTATTGATGCAATTGGGCTTACTGGGACCCTGGACGTTTTGTCAGGAATGGTATCGGCTATTCAGAAAAAACCTAGTTTGGGAAGGGGTGACAGCTTTGTATGAGGCTACGGGTGTGGTTGTGGATGTGGCTTGGGTTGTGGCTCGGAATGGGGGTTGGGCTTTGACTTGGGCTTTGGCTGTGGCTGGGGTTGTGGCTGGGGTTGGGGCTGTGGCTGTGGTTGGGGCTGTGGCGTCGGCTGTGGCTGGGGCTGTGGCTGTGGCTTGGGCTGTGGCTGTGCCTGTGGTTATGGCTGTGGCTGCGGCTGTGGCTGTGCCTGTGGTTATGGCTGTGACTGGGGATGTGGCTGTGGCTGTGGCTTGCGCTGTGGCTGTGGCTGGGGTTGCGGCTATTGGCTATGGTTTGGGAATTTGGTATCTGGCTAAAGAAAAAACAGATTTAGGATGGGTGCGATTCTTGTCGATATTAGCTTTTCCCTGGTTTTGTTGGTTTCCCATTGTATTTGGGTTTACCTCTTTTGCTCTGTATCATCGCCTATCTTGGGAATGGCGATCAATATCCCTATTTTGGCTAGTTATCTTCGGATTTTGTGCTGTCCTTTGGGTGCGAGGTAAAGAATTAGAAGAAAAAGCCCGCAACCCCCTCAGAGGCGTTTTAGATGGGCAGTGATAGTCGCCCAAACAGTAATAAACTTGACGATGTTATAGAAATTCTTCTACTGTTGAGATACAGTGAACAGTAAACAATGAAATGATAACTGATAAGGGACTTGCGCTTTGATAATGTACCTTTTGGGCGAACGCAGTTCGCCCCTACATTGTGGGCAAAATCCGTTACTGTAGGGGCGCAAAGCTTGCGCCCTCCGATCGATTGGGATATTATTCCCACGCAAGTCCCTAAGCTGTTCGTAATTTAAATTGCTTGTTGAGACGAGGCAAAAGGCAAGAGGCAAAAGGCAACAGTAAAGGGATTGGGGGAGGTTCGGCTAATCTAAGAATAAGCGGTTTAAATGCGTCTTAGCTTAACTGTTTACTGTTTACTGTTTACTGAAAAGCCCCCATTGCCACTTCCCCACTTCCCCACTTCCCCACTTCCCAATTCATAATTTATAATTCATAATTCATAATTCCCACTCCCCCTCTCCTAACAATCGACTGCTAAGATCGAACAGAGCGATCGATCTCTCGCTCCCACGATACCTGATAAAACTATCTATGATCATTAAAAATAACCCCTATTATCGGGCTGTAATCGGCTTTTGGGTCGCTTTCCTTGTGTTTTGGGGTTTTGGGAGTTTCTCACCCCTTCTTGCCCAAGCGAAAGAGGAACCAGCCGATGTACAATCGATTACCCCCTACCTTAAGCAATTTCAACAAAAAATTACCGAATTTCGCCTCGACAACGGACTAAAATTCATTATCCTAGAAAATCGCGATGCCCCGGTTATTTCCTTTGTCACCTACGCGGATGTGGGGGGTGCCGATGAACCGGACGGTAAAACAGGAGTTGCCCACTTTTTGGAACATTTAGCCTTTAAAGGCACAAAAACCATCGGTACTACCGATTATCTTAGCGAGAAAAAAGTCCTCGATCGCCTTGAAGCTATAGACAAAGAACTGCAAGCGGCCAAAAAAGCGGGTAAAAGCGCAGAAGTGGCTAAATTAACGGAAGAATTTCAAAAAACTAAGGCAGAGTCCGAGAAATTCGTCCAACGCAACGAATACGGGCAAATTGTCGAAACTCAGGGAGGAGTCGGTTTAAATGCCACCACTTCCAGCGATGCAACTAGCTATTTTTACAGCTTCCCGTCGAATAAATTGGAATTATGGATGTCTTTGGAATCGGAACGATTTTTAGAACCGGTCTTCCAACGGGAATTTTACAAAGAAAAAGACGTAATTCTGGAAGAAAGACGGATGCGGACGGATAATAGCCCCTTGGGTCTATTAATCGAAGCTTTTCTCGATCAAGCTTATACTGTCCATCCCTACAAACGTCCCGTTATCGGCTACGATCGAGATATTCGCAATCTGGAACCCTCAGATATCCAAAACTTTTTCGATAAATTTTATCCTGCCAGTAATTTAACCATAGCTATCGCCGGGGATGTGGACCCAGAACAGGTCAAACAGTTAGCTAAAGTTTATTTTGGTCGTTTTCCCGCTAAACCGAAACCCCCCCAGGTGACGGTAGTGGAACCGAACCAAACCAAAACAAAGGAAATTACCCTAAAATTAGCCTCGCAGCCTTGGTATTTAGAAGGATACCATCGTCCCGCCCTCAATCATCCCGATCATGCGGTTTACGAGGTTATCGCCACTTTAATGAGTGAAGGAAGAACCTCGCGACTGTATAAAGCTTTAGTGGAGGACAAACAACTTGCCCTCGCTGCCCAGGGATTTAACGGTTTTCCGGGGGATAAATACCCGAATTTGCTGTTATTCTATGCTCTCAGCGCTCCTAATGTCAGCCTGGAGGAAGTAGCGCAGGGTTTGAATTTGGAATTGGAAAGATTGAAAAATGAACCGGTTTCGGAACAGGAATTAGAACGGGTTAAAAATCAACTACGGGCAGCCCTATTAAGAGGTCTTGATTCTAACATGGGCATGGCGCGATCCTTGATTGAATACGAGGTAAAAACCGGCGATTGGCGTAATTTATTCGCCCAATTAGATGCTTATAATGCTGTCACGGCAGCCGATATCCAACGGGTGGCTAAAGAGACTTTTACCCCCGAAAATCGCACTATTGGCCGAATTTTACCGAAATAGAGAGATGGGGAGATAGGCGATTTTTCAGTGAGCGGTATTAGGTGAGCATTCCCTGAAAAAAAGCTACCTTCTCTCCTCTTCTAGGTTCTGTGTGATAAGTTTAACTTACATGGGATCGATCTTTGTGTCCTTTGTGTCTTTGTGGTTCGTTCCACCCCCTCGCTAGGAGGAATGTATCTTAGAATACATTTTACCCACCAAATCCAAGAGAGCTCCTTCTCTCCTCCCCAGTGCCGTCTTAACAAGTAATTTAGATACCAGTTCATCACCCACTGCAGGATCGCAGAATCCAACCCAGTAAGACTCCAATACCACCAAAGCGGACAATTTGCCAAAAAACTTCCCCCAGCAGTCCGCGACGGATTCCTTCCCAGAATAGGCGCTTTAATTCCCCTTCTTTAAGTAAATTGCTTTCTAAAATTACCTCTAATTCTTGAATCTGTTCGCGAATTTGTACTAATTCCTTTTCTAGTTCAGGTAGGGGATTTTCGCGCCATTGGGGTTCTATTTGGCTAAATTGTGCCTCTAGGTCTTTTTTTTGCTGTTCTGCTTCGTTGATCTGTCGATAACGGTCTTTTAGTGATGCGATCGCCGCTTCGACTTCTTCAATCGCTTCGGTAAATTCTGCCGATTCATCGTTAGGGTAGGGGTTTTCTTCTAAGGACATGGACTCGATCCGATTGCCTGCGTCTAAACTATAGTTATAGACGATTTTACGGTTTTACGAAACCTTTTGATTATGATTCCATCCCCTGTCTCTTCCTCCTCTCAGACTGTTGATGATCTATCTACCCTGGAATTGGCGCGGATTTTGGCGGAACGTTTGGCAATCGCACCGATTGACTGGCATCGTCTGAAGGCCAACCGTAATGCTCGGGCTGCTGAACAATTGGGGACGGCTTTGGTGTTTTTATTAGATAATCAGCCAAAAGAAGCACTTCCTCGGCTACAACAGGCTACAGGCTGGCTCGATCGCTCGATTTCTGCTCCTCCCTGTCCTTCTCACGGTCATGGTCATTAATTCAACCAGCGTTCCTGTTTAATTTGTTTAGAAAGTTTCAGTTGGGTTCCTGTTTGATTCCAGTGAACTTGGTCGAAGATTTGATATAACATACACAGTCCTCGGCCATTTTCCGCTTCTTCAGGGGGAAAATTGGGGCAATCGCAACTACAGCCATGATGGTGACAACCTGGCGTAAATCCACCACCTTCGTCGGTAATTACCCAAGAATACTCGTCTTTACTGCTAGAAAATTGAACAACGACGGTTTTGCTGGGATCGAGATGATTACCGTGTTTAGCGGCATTAACTAAAGCTTCCTGCAATCCTAATCTAATTTCTGGTTCTAATTCTTCGGGAATACTAGCGGTCAATAAATCTAAAATCGGACAAAGATACAAGGTGGAAGCGAAACTCATGGTGTTCCAGCTTCGTTTGCTTGTTGGCAGTGAAATAGCAATCACGCGCTTTACCTCTAGCTTTTATTCAATGACTGTTCTCTTGCAGAAAGATTAAGGTCTCTTAACCGTCGATCTAGATGATTGCCATACCTAATGAGTCATATTTTGTCCCTTTTCTGTCTCTGAGATTGATTAGATATTTTTATGATTGATCTACAAACCAATCGAGAATCAAGGCCACTTTGAGCGGGTAATTAATCAAAAAAGTAGTTGACTGGAACGGATACTAATATGCTATAATTCTTAACCATTGACTTTTCAGCTATAAACGGCTAAAGTGTCTGGGTTTTCCTCCCATTTCATCCTACCATATTCGCTGTTTTTTGTCTAAGAAAAGCGACGCATTCGACGTGGGGAGTTTGGGGAAAGAAATCAGCTGTTTGCACTTCTAGCAGTTGATAATCGCCTGTTTGACAGAGATATTGCAAGTCTCTGGCTAAAGTTGCACTTTGACAACTTATATAAACAATGCGTTGACTTTGCAGCTGTAACAAACTATCAAGGACAGAGCGATCGCAACCTTTGCGGGGCGGATCGAGTAGAATAATGTCGGGTTTAACTGTCAGTTGCGGTAAAGTTTTTTCTACTGCCCCTAAAATAAAGGTTGTGTTGGTAATATTATTTAATTGGGCGTTAATCTTGGCTCGATCGAGGGAAAAGCTATAGGATTCTAGTCCAATCACCTCTTTAACCCGTTTAGCGAGGGGTAAAGTAAAAGTACCGATACCACAGTAAGCATCAATAAGAATTTCTTCACCTTTAAGCTCTAATTTCTGGCAAATAAGCGCCAATAAAGCTTCAGCAGCCTCTGTATTAATCTGAAAAAAGGTATCGGCAGCCAATTGATAGGTTAATCCGGCGAACTTTTCGTTAATATAGTCCCTTCCGGCGATAGTTGTGGTCTGAGTGCCAAAAATAGCATTACCTCGATCGGGGTTATAATTCAGGGTTACACCGACTAAATTGCCGTATTTTGCCAGCCATTGCCGCGCTTGGGTCTCAATTCCCTGTAAATTATGATCGGTACTAATCAGGGTTAATAAAATTTCTCCCGTGTGGCGGCCAATTCTTAGGGATAAATGGCGTAATTGTCCTTGATGGGTCTTTTCATCGTAAATTGACCAGCCTTGCTCCTGAATATCCTGTTTTATCTCTGCTAGAAACGGATTTAAAGCCTGATCTTGAATTGGACATTGATTGAGATTAATCAGATGATGGCTGCCGCGACGATAATAACCTGCTTGCACATTGCCGGTGGGGGAAAATCCGAGGGGATAGGTAGCTTTATTGCGATAAGCGAGGGGAGAATTACCGGTGAGGGGAGGATAAACCAAAGGATCGGTAAAACCGCCAATTCTGGTTAATACCTCTTGTACTTGCTCTTTTTTGACCTGCAGCTGAAATTGATCCTCGATGTGTTGCCATTGACAGCCACCACATTTATCGGCAACGATGCAGCGGGGCCGGATACGATGGGGAGAAGCTTGTAGAATAGTTTGTAGTTTGCCGATCGCATGACTTTTTTTGATATAGGTGATGCGAGTTTGAATGCGATCGCCAATAACCGTATCTGGTACAAAAATCACCTGTCCTCGGTATTTTCCCACACCTTCGCCCGTATGGTTGAGGTCGGTAATCTCGATCTCGATTAAATCACCTTGTTGCATAGTTAGGGAAACCAGTTTTCATCCAGGGTTTCTGCTGGGGTAATAATGACTTCTATGGGAATTTCTCGCTTGCTCAATTTCGAGACTATTTGTCTAGCTTTTCCATAACAAGAATCGAAATTTTCGAGGAGATAAGGTTTTAAGCTAGGACTGTCTTCCAGCAGATCGGCAATTTGAACTCGAAAATTAATAATTTCCGCTTCCCATTGATTAGCATTATACTCTCTTTCTGTCTGCCAATAAATTAACTTGAGCAGATGAGCTAATAATTGAATTAACAAACTTTTGAGAGCGTGTCGATTATTTTTTCCCATACTTGCTAATTCCTCGATCAGATTAGTCCAGTCAACCGAAGCAAAATCCTCCTGTCGTAATTGGTTAACGGTTGTCTCGATCCATAGCTGAAAATCTCGATCGTATAAGCTGATCTTCGAGATCGGTATTTGAGCGGTCATGGGAGGTAAACAGTAAAAACAATCTAACTCTATTCTACAATCAAAAGTTAATTTTTCTAAAATCCTAGATCAGCTTTGGCAATTTTGGCCGCCGCCAAAACTTCCTCATCGGGTAATTCTCGCCAGTCGGTCGCACCTATTTCAGTATAGAATTTTTGATCGTAGGCGCGAGTACGAATTACTACCGGCATAGGGACCGCATGACCTAAAACTAAAGCTTGTTGTTTTGAGTCTAATTTCGCTAAAACTGATCGCAAACTTCCCCCTCCAGAAACCCCAGTAAATATGGCTTCGATGTCCTTTTCATCGTTTAATAAACAGGTGATTCTCGTCCCTACCTGAGACATAACTTCGTTATCAATTCCTGAAGGTCTTTGATCGACAATTAAGAGAGTAACAAAGTATTTTCGCATCTCCCTGGCGATAGTTCCAAAGATAGTTTGATGTACCACAGCAGAATCGAGAAATCGATGAGCTTCTTCAATGGTAATCACTAACTGTTGCGGCCGATCAACGGGGTTTTTAGTTTGTAAAAAATATTCAGCTTTTTTAACATAATTAGCATGAATCCGACGGGTGATCATATTGGTGGCTAACATATAGGAAAGCATATTACTTTGGGAGCCAAATTCAATGACAACGTGCTTACCCGCATCTAAAGCTTGTAAAACCTGATCGATATAATTGTGAGGACAAGAACTTCTTAAATATTTCAAACTATCTAGACGCATTAATTTTCTCTGGAGGGACATGATTGATCCCGCATGGCCTTGTTTTTCCGTACAGAAGATTTTAATATCCTCGTTACTCATATTTAATAACTGAGTAATCCAAGATTCTCCATACTCGTTATAGAGAATATTGGCATTATCTAAACTAGCTTCCGAGATGCCTAATTCCCGACCGATTAAACGAATATCTTCGATTTCAATTTGATTATAACTTAAGAATAATTCCTGCGCTCCTCGTACTCCCCGGCGTTTGGTAGAATCGGGATCGAGGGTATAAATTTCTACCTGTCCGGGGAATAATTGACATAATCCTTTCACCGTAGAAACCTCCTTCCCCTCTTTCATCGCTTCCCAACCGTATTCCGAGTGCATATCAAACATGAGGTTAACCCCTGCTTGTTTGCGAATAATGCCCGAAATTAGTAATCTGGTTAAAAAGGATTTTCCCGTCCCGGATTTGCCAAAAACACCGTTACTACGTTCCACAAAGCGATCGAGATTAATACATATTGGCACGTCCATGTCAAGGGGTTGACCAATAGCAAAATTCTTTCTGGTGGGATCATCTTCCCAACCGAAAACCATGCGAAAATCCTGCTCACAAGCTTCATAAACTTGGCTAAAATGCGCGGGAATAGTTTTAACTGGCAGTAATTCTAAATCGGCGCTAGTTTGGGGTTGAAAAGAGCCTAAGGAAGTGTCGGAAACTGCCGGGGAATTACCTCCCGTCGGAGTAAACATGAGCATAGGCGATAGTTCAATAGTACCATAAGTACCGCTACCCGCTAAAACATCGCGCATAAAACTATCATCGGGATGGGGAGGATTCGCGATAATTCGGGGACTGGAGTTACCCAGGGAGACATCGGTGAGGAGACAGAAAAAACGCGAGCGAGTGCCTTGCACCACTAAAAACTTACCGACGCGCATATCTTCTACCGAAATATCCGGATAAAGACGGATTTCTAAACCTTCACTCAGGGAACCTTGAATAACCGATCCGAGGGGCTGTTCACTCATGCTAACCTTGATTTGTGGCGATCTATCTCCCTATTCTGTCACTTTTCCGTTAATCGGTGCAAACTCGATCGGGTACAGTCATCAGTGATCAGTAAACAGTAATCAGTGAACTTAAAACTCAAAACTAATAACTGATAACTGATAAAGGGGTTTAAGAAAAAAAATCGGGTTGATCAACGGGAAGCAAGGAAATAGCCAAGGGAGAAGAGAATGCCACTAAAAAAGTGAAGATTAACCGCTATAAACTTGCAGTTACTGACTAGCTGAGGTTGGTCGTGATTTTGGTTAACGTGGTGGACTAATTGCCAAGCGAAAGGGAGACTAAGGAAGATTAAGAGGGTGAGAGGGGGATAAACTTGCAGCAGGACAAAAACTACCGTTAAAACGTAAACGAGAACCGTCACTACGGTTAAAACTCTAGAACCTTTTAAAGTACCTAAACGAGCAATAGGTGATTTTTTACCCGCTTTGAGATCATCGGCAACTTGATGGAAATGGGAACAAAAAAGGATGATAGAAGTGGTAATCCCGATAATAATTGAAGCTGCTAGACTAGAGACAGAAAAAGCACCCACTTGGGAATAGTAGGCAGCCGCAATCGCCAAGGGTCCAAAAGTAAAGAAACAGATAATTTCACCTAATCCTTGATAACCGAGACGGAAGGGAGGCCCTTGATAGGTATAGCCCAAAAAACAGCAGAGGGCGATTAATTCTAGGATAGTCCAATCGCCTCGCCAATAACTAATAGCAAAAATGCCAGCAATACCGACTAATAGAAAAAGATTACTGAGCCAGAAAATTAAAGATTTATTGCCAGTTAAATTAACGATCGAATGTGCCTTATTAACATCGATCCCGGTATCGGCATCAAAAACATCATTACTGAGATTTAACCAAGCGAGAATTAAAATAGCTGAGAGGATAAAAGTGGCAAAAATCGGCAGGGAAAATTGACCTGTTTCCTGATAAGCGATCGCTGTTCCCAAAATAATCGGTATAATCGCCACACTATACATTGGTGGTTTCAGGGCTGCTAACCAGAGTTTTTTGGGTGAGGGAGTGGTGATAGTATCGGTGGTCATAGCTGAATAATAATCAGGAAAACTCGATCGCTCTAGGGATAAAAAACGAGGGTTTAAGGTAGAATTATAGCTTTTTGTGCCTCCACTAGAAAGGCGGCATTTCCTATTTGTGATGATAAACAGAAGTTATTAAAAATGGTAGGAGTGCAGGGGATGCGCCCAAAATTTCCTATAGGGTGTTATTCTCTAGACGATAAGCTGAAAATTCCTATAACTTTCCTAGCCACCGATGAGAGCGATCGCTAAAGATGATATTCTTTATATTCACCATGAGGATGTGCCAGTTTATAAAAAAGGCGGTTCGGTGGTGAGAAATAGTTATTTTTGGGCGCTAAAATCGATCGCCTGTGGAGCGCGTCGGGGACAGGATTGGGAGTTCGATGCACAGGTGTGGGTGGCGCTGGTGCGGATGTTGCTCTGTTTTGCCAATTCTGGCTATTTGGGGGATGGTGAGACAATTTTAGAGTTTACTGTCGATTGTCCTATTCCCGAACCTTTACGGGGGATATCTACTTACTTATAGCCTCGCTGAGATAGTTAGCGGTGGATTCCACTAGGGGAATAGTATTTTCGTATAACATTCGCGTCGGTCCGATAATGCCGACACTACCGACGGGAGTATCTCCCTGTTTATAAAAAGCGGAGATAAGAGTACAAGGGCGCATGGATTCCAGAGGATTTTCGGAACCAATGGTGATTTTGACTTTTTTAGCTGATTTTTCTAGTTCTGGTCTTTGTAAAATCAGGGGTAAAAGGCGATCCTGTTCTGCTTCCAATAGATGCAGTAACATTTGTACTTGTTGCCATTGGGCGAATTCTGGCTGTCGAATGACTTCAGCGACACCATGGACGATAATCTCTGGGATGGCAGTGGATTGGAGACTAGCGCTGATTTCTTGGCTTAATTGTTGGAGAAAATGAGTATAACGGGTAAATTCTCGCTCGATTTGCTGCCAATCGAGGTTAATTAAATCTGCCAAGCAATAACCTTTTAATTTTTCCCCGAGAAAATTAGAGAGGATTTGTAATTCTTCTGCTAATCCATCCTCCTTGTCCGTTGCCATAGACTCGGGAATCTCTATCATAACCGAGCGTGTTTGTAAACTATCTGTAACAATAATTAACATGATCTGCCGGTTCGAGACAGGGATTAATTGCAGATGACGCAGGGTATTAGTGAGGGTGTGGGGAAGGGTAACGATAGCGATATAACCGCTTAAACCGGCTAAAAATTGGGTGGCCCGTTGCAGCAGACTTTCGAGACTCCAAGCGGGAGATTTAGCGTTTTTATGCAGATAATAGCCGATTTTTTCGCCGATACGGTCATCGGGAGTCATTAACTCATCAACGTAGAGACGATAACCCCAATCGGAGGGAATGCGTCCGGAGGAAGTGTGGGGTTGATAGAGTAAACCTTCTTTTTCTAGTTTACCGAGAGCATTGCGAATCGTGGCGGAACTAACCGTAAATTTGTACTCCTCTAGCAGAGTTTTCGAGCCAACCGGTTCGGCTGTGGCGATATAATGTTGGATTGTCGCCTTTAAGATATGTTGATAGCGATCGCTGAGATGGGTTCTAGCGGACATAGGGGGATAATCTTAACAAAAGATTTATAACATTTTTCTAGACAGTATAACGCTTATTCAGTTATCAGTAATCAGTAATCAGTTATCAGTAGTCAGTCCTCCGTGGGGAGAAAGGGGATAGTTTACCCCTCTCTTTTCCCGATGGGGGCTATAAAAATTAGTAACGGGGAATATTAGGATCGACGAGGAGGGAATAAGCATCGATGCCACCGTTAATATTTTTAACATTAGTAAAACCCTGACTTTGTAGCCATTGGCACATTTGCAGGGATCTCATGCCATGGTGACAGATAACGAGGGTTTCCGCTTGGGGGTTGAATTGGGTGGCAATAGTGGGCGACCATTCTTGGTATTGACTCAAGGGTAAAATGGTAAAAGTGGCCACAGATGCGATCGCAACTTCCTCGGGTTCGCGCACGTCAATAAGTTGTAAATTAGGATCATGATCAGCTAAACGGAGAGCGAGTTCATGGACGCTAATTTCGGGAATGCTCATAGATTTGGTCTTAAGAATCGGTTATCTTTCCTTTAGAGTAGCAAATCGGGGGACCCTGAGCAGTTAGGTACTTGCGTAGGAATAATATCGCGGCCAAGTGGGGGGATTGGGTCAGTGCCAGAGCGGGGGGGTGATATAATGGGGAAAGGGCGGGCATTGAAGACATTGATGCTTTTTAGTACGCCGATTAATCGACAAGCTGAATTTCGATGAATATTGAACAAGCCGTTATCGAAAACTTGCGAAAACTTCCTTTAGAAAAACAACAAGAAGTCTTAAACTTCAGCCAATTTCTAACTCAGAAAACTTCGCCAAAAATTGAAGAGATGACCTCCCACGAAAAAGCAGAAGATTGGCTAAAATTTCTGGAAAGTCAACCCAAAGATACCCCCGGATTACCCGATGAAGCCTTAGGGCGTGAAACTATCTATGACTAATGGCTAACTATCTATTTGATACCAATATTTTACTGAGGCTGAGTGACAGAATTTCCGCTAATTATGCCCTGGCAAGAGATGCGACTTATATTTTAATAGATCAAGGACATAAATGCTGCTTGACCTCACAAATTATCATTGAGTTTTGGGTAGTTGCCACCCGTCCTACTGGGGTTAATGGGTTAGGCTGGACTCCTGAAAGAACTAAAAATCAAATCAATCAATTTCTGAACAGATTCACTGTCCTTGAAGAAACGCCAGAGATATTTACCCTTTGGTTTCAATTAGTCAGTGACTATAACATCAAGGGAAAAAGGACTCACGATATTAGGCTTCTGGCTGTTATGAAAGCTCATAATATCACCCATTTATTAACCTTTAATCCTGATGACTTTCTTCCCCTTCCTAATATCATCATCGTTCAGCCGCAAGACTTCCTTAATCCCTAATAGAACATTACCTATCACTGTACTGTATTCTCCCCCCACTCCCCCACTCCCCCACTCCCTTCTCCCCAGCTTATGATTCCCCTACAATTAACCCTAAAAAATTTTCTCAGTTATCGCGAGGCAGTGCTAGATTTTCGCGGATTACATACTGCCTGTATTTGTGGTGCCAATGGTGCGGGAAAATCCTCTTTACTCGAAGCAATTACTTGGGCAATTTGGGGAGAAAGTCGCGTCTCGATTGCTGATGATGTGATTCATGCGGGCAGCGATTATGCGCGGGTAGATTTCGAGTTTAGTTATGGGGGAGAAATCTATAAAATTATCCGTAGTCGTCACCGGGGAGGGAAAGCTTCTGGTTTAGATTTTCAGGTGATCAATGATCAAAGTTTTCGTCCTTTATCGGGTAAAAGTATTAAAGATACCCAAGCGCAGATTAATACTTATCTAAAAATAGACCATAAAACTTTCATTAATTCTGCTTATTTACGACAGGGACAAGCGGACGAGTTTATGAAACAGCCTCCCAGTGGTCGTAAACAAATTTTAGCAGAATTATTACAACTTGATCGCTATGAAATTTTAGCTAATAAAGCCAAGGATATATCGAAACAATTTGATGGACAATCCCTCCAGATCGAGCAGCAAGTAGAAACTATCAAACTCCGTCTTCAGGAGAAAAATTCTTATCAGGAACACCTGCAAGAGTTAAGCACCCAAATTAACCAAATTAATCAAGAACAAGAGGTAAATAATTGGCGTTTACAGCAACTACAAGGGGAAGAAAATCAGCGTCAGAATTGGGAAAAACAGCTGCAGTGGCAAAGAGAACAGGAGAGAGGTCTATTAGCAGAAATTGAGAGATTAGACTGGGAAAAAGTTAGTCTAGACAATCAATTAAATCAAATAAGGACTATTCTTCATCGCAAAAATGACATTATTACCGCACACGAGCGCCTACTGAATTTAGACCAGAAAGAAGCACGTTTGTCAAGTCAATTGCAAGCTTGGCAACAGGCCCAGTATGATAAACAACAATTAGAACAGAAATTACAGCAAAAAATTAACGAATTTACCCTTCCCATCCAACAAACGAGCGCTCGTTTAGAAGAATTGCGAAGACAGGAACAAGAAACTCAAAAAATTATCGAGCAAGCGGGGGATATTCAAGCAGGATTAGAGAAGTTAAATTATCATCGTCAACGTCTTCAGGAATTGGATAGATTAGCTTTAAAATATGCTCCTTTAAATAGCCGAAAAGCTGATCTAAATATGCAGTTGGAACGGGAAAAAGCCAGGATTAATGCTCGTCGGGAACAACTGCAAAGAAATCGGCAACAATTAGAGACAGAAATCGCTCGTATTCCGCTGCTAAGAGAGGAAGCTCTCAATTTAGCCAAGCGAATTAAGGAACTAGATAAAAAACAAACCTATTGTGAACGAGTGGAAGAAAAAGAAACGGTTAAACAAGTGGATAAAAAAAGTTTATTGGAGCAACAGAAAAGATATGAAGAACAACTTTTAGAGTTAACTGATAAATTGGAAAAGTTAAATATTCCCGATTCGGTTTGTCCTTTGTGTGAACAGAATTTAGACAGTCATCACCGTCATCAGGTAATCAGAAAAACCCATCAACATCAAGAACAAATTCAAGAGCAAATCTGGTCCCTACAGGAACAGATGGCAGACTGCGATCGAGATTTAAAACGTTTACGCGAGGAATTAGCCCAAATTAAACAAGAATTGCCAGTAAGATCGAATCTACAACAAAAATATGTGCAGTTGGAAGTCAAGTTAGAAACTATTGAAGAAAAGGAAATAGAACTAGAGAAAACCGAGGAGATACTTGTGGAGTTAGAAGCACTTTTACGCAGTGGCAATTATGCCTTAGAACTACAGCAAGAATTGCAAATTGTCAATCAAGAAATCGCCTTATTAAATTATGATGAACAAAGTCATGCTTTAGTCAGAGGAGAAGAAAAAAGATGGCGTTGGGCAGAAATTCAAGAATCAGAACTTAAGCAAGCAAACCGTCGTTTATCTAATATCAAGGCTGAGAAACCTAATTTAATTAACCAATTAGCTAAACTAGAACAAGAGAAGCAAGAACTAGGTCAAAATTCCCCACTTAAACAGGAAATTGAACGCTTAGAAAAGCTTATTCAAAACTTAAATTATGATCGCAGTGAACATCAGAATATTCAAAATCTGATTCGACAATTACAGGGGGTAAGATTACAGTATCAAGACTGGCAACAAGCGGAAAAAATTTATCCAGAAATAGCCGCTAAAATCGCTGACATTGAGCAAAGATTACAGCTGCGAAATGAGGATCACCAAAAGATAAATCAGGAGTTAGCAAATATTATTCAAAAGATTGGTACTTTGACCGACTATCGCCAAGAAATAGCCGCATTATCGACTAATATTCAACAGCGGAGACAGATAATTGATGGATTGCTCTCCCAAAAAGGTCGGGTTGAGGAGAAGTTACATCAACTGGAAACTTTAGGTAAACAACTGACAGAAAAAGAGAGCGATTTAGCTAAAGTTAAAAAACAATATAGAGTTCATAAAGAGTTAGCCCTAGCTTTCGGCAAAAATGGTTTACAAACTCTGATGATTGAGAATGTTTTACCAGAGTTAGAAGCACAAACTAATCATATCTTAGCTCGCTTAACTGGTAATCAATTTCATGTGCAGTTTTTAACCCAAAAAAGCGGTAAAGGTACGAAGAAACAGCGAGAAAAGTTAATCGATACTTTAGACATTATTATTGGTGATACCCGGGGATCCCGTCCCTACGAAACCTATTCAGGAGGGGAAGCTTTTCGGATTAATTTCTCGATTCGATTAGCTTTAGCGAGATTATTGGCACAAAGAGCCGGAACAGCTCTACAAATGCTCATTGTTGACGAAGGATTCGGAACTCAGGATGCGGAAGGATGCGATCGCTTAATTGCGGCAATTAACGCTATATCCGCCGATTTTGCCTGTATTTTGACTGTAACTCATATGCCCCAATTTAAAGAAGCTTTTCAACATCGCATCGAAGTCCGCAAAACCGAACAGGGTTCCCAATTGATGTTATTATCCTAGGAAAAATATTGATATAAATATGGAAAAAATTACGGTAACAGTAAAACTATTTGCTATTTATCAAGAAGTCTATCAAACTTCACGATTAAACCTCGAATTTCCTGCCCACACTTCCCTTACAGAAGTGTTAAACTATATTATAGCCCCCTATCCTCAATTAGAAAGATGGCGCGATGTTACTCGTTTTGGAGTTAATCTTCAGTTTGTTTCGGGAGAGAAAGTCCTCGAAAATGGCGATGAGATAGTTCTAATTCCCCCCGTTAGTGGTGGCTAAATGGGGTTTGCTGAAAAAGTACGGGCGAAGCATTCGGATAGAAAATCTACGGTTTCACCGATAGGTTATTGTCCGAATGCTTCGCCCCTACAGGACGCGGGCTGATGAAGACGCAAGGTTTTGAAGCACGATTCTCTCAAAATCTTGCACCTGTTTCGCGAGAAAAGCCACAAAACCCTTACCTTGCCTACATTTCACATTTGTTCAGCAAGCCCTAAATGGAGATAGGGAAAATCACAAAAACTGCCACCTTTTTCCCTTTTTACTTTTTCCTTGATATCCCGTGTCTAACTGGCAAATTCCCCCATCGGTAACTCTTCCCCAAGAGTTTTTAAAAATAGTCCAAGACTACACCCCAGAGTCGGATGGCAGCGTCGTGGCACAAATATTATGGCATCGCGGTGTCCGGGATGAGGCGACTCTGGGGACGTTTCTGGATGAGAAAGCTTATCAGTCAAAAACTCCCTTTGATTTTGGGCAAGAAATGAACTTCGCCGTCAAAAGACTGGAAAAAGCCCTAAATAAAGGCGAAAAAGTGACTATTTGGGGTGATTTCGATGCCGATGGTGTCACCGCTACCAGTGTCCTCTGGGAAGGATTGGGGCAGTTTTTTCCACCCTATCAACAGTTAGATTATTACATACCCGATCGCCAAAAAGAATCCCACGGCCTCAATTGTCCAGGTATCGAGAAACTAGCGCATCAAGGAACCGGTTTAATCGTCACCTGTGACACGGGAAGCACGAATATCGCTGAAATTGACTATGCAAACGGTTTAGGCATCGATATTATCATCACCGATCATCATACCCTACCCGACGAGCGCCCCGAGGTGATTGCCCTAATTAATCCCCGCTACTTTGTGGAAACCCATCCTTTCTATCATCTTTCTGGGGTTGCTGTTGCTTATAAATTAGTGGAAGCGATGTATTTAACCCTAGCAGATATTCCCAGAAAACCCCTAGAAAATTTACTTGATTTAGTTGCGATTGGTTTAATTGCCGATTTAGTCAAATTGACGGGAGAATGTCGTTATTTAGCTCAAAAAGGTATGCAAAAACTCCAAAATACTCAGCGTTTAGGAGTTAAAAAATTACTCGAGTTATGTAACAAAACCGGAGATAGACCGATGGATATATCCTTCGGTATTGGACCGCGAATTAATGCCGTCAGTCGCATTTATGGCGATGCTAGATTTTGTGTGGAATTACTCACCAGTGAAGATGAAAAACGTTGTCACGAATTAGCTGAACAAGCGGAATTAGCCAACATTCGTCGCCAAGAAATCCAACGGGATATTATTAAACAAGTTCAGAAAAAACTAGAGAGAATTGATCTTTCCACCACTAATGTAATTATTTTAGATGATCCCCAATGGCTGGCGGGAATTTTAGGATTAGTTGCGGGACAAATTGCCCAAGAATACCAGCGACCAACAATTTTATTAAGTACCAGTGAACCACCTTTTGCTAAGGGTTCCGCTCGGTCAATTCGTGAGATCGATCTCTATCAATTAGTATCCTCTCAATCCCATCTTTTACATCGTTTTGGTGGTCATCCTTTGGCCGCTGGTTTAAGTTTAACCATAGAAAATTTACCCCTATTTATTGAGGGAATTAATCAACAGTTGCGACGCACAGGAATTGATTTAACTTCCCTTTCTTCCCAGATAGAAGTGGATGCAGTGGTCAGGGTTTCCCAATTGGGAAAAAGTCTATTTCGAGAATTAAAATTACTGGAACCCTGTGGGATGGGTAATCCGACACCGAAGCTATTAATTCAAAATTGTTATTTTCACAATCTTTGGCATAACAATCTTGAGGATTTAAAAGGCAAAAAAATAGCTTATCCCCGGACAACTTTTGAGATCTGGGATAGTTCAATTGAGCAGGGATTCCCCGGTATGTGGTGGGGTCATCACAAAGATGAAATTGCTGTCGATACCCGTTATAATGCCGTAGTAGAATTGGATTTTAATACCTCCAAAAATCGCTATGAAGTGCGCTTAATTGCTCTGCAACTTTATCAACAAGAATCCTTAAGCTATGGCAATAAAAAAGATTTTTTAATCGACAATCGTAATCGAGAAATTAATCAAGAAGTTAACCAATTAAATCCCCTTTTTCTTTGGGAATGTCCCCGGAATTGGACAAAACTTTCTAGGGAATATCAACAGGCAATTTTACGCGATAAAAAGTTAGTTCTTGCCTATGCTAGTCCTTTAAAAAAATCCGCTCACACCTCATGGATAAACCTTGTGGGGATTGGGAAATATTTAGCTAGAACTAAAACCAGTATTTCCCGTCAACAATTACAAAACCGCTTAAACCTCAGTTATTATACCCTAGAATTAGGATTAGTTTCCCTAGCAGAAAATGGCTTTAAAGTCAAGAGAAATCAAGAAATTTTATCCTTTGAATTAGTTAATAATGAGGCAAAATTTAATAAGATTGAGCAATTTCTAGAAGCGGTGGCCCTAGAAAACTTTCTCCAGCAATACTTTGCTACTGTTCCCCTAGAAATTCTGCAAACAATTCTTAATCATGAAGACTCGATCGATTTCTAATTATAACTCTTATTTACTGATAACTGATAACTGATAACTGATGATTACTGATTACTGATTACTCCTTGACCGAAGAATTTCGGGGGTTTTGCTAGGGTATAAACTTCCGTATTTTGTGCGATTGCTTGACGAATATAGAGAGGAGTTTGTAACATTCCTAGTAAAGTCATGCCATCAATTAAACGTAATCCTCCCGTAGTTGTATCGGTGATTAATTCATCCACCACATCGGGATCGGGACGAGTATTTAAAGGATGATTAGCACAGAGAGTAAAACCCCAAGGGGAACCATAACTAGGGGTGGGAGCGCAATAGGAATGAACGTAGGGAAAAACTGCTTTTAAAGTATTCACCAAACGAGCATGATACATCACTGAAGGAGGAGAAACCGGGCCAGATTGGACAACAACAATGCCATTTTCGGCCAAAACTCTTTGTAGTTTTTCAAAGTATTCTTTCGTGAATAGGGGGAAAGAAGGACCCTCTCCGATGGGATCAACCAGATCAGAAATAATAATATCCCATTGATCGTTAGTAGTGTCTAAAACTTCTAAAGCATCGGCCACAACTAACTCAAAACGAGGATCATCAAAAGTGCCTTGGTGCATTTCGGGAAGATGTTCCTTACAAGCTGCCACCACATCCCCATCGATATCGATCATCATCACTTTTTCGATTGTTTTCCAACGCAATAACTCCCGGGTTGTCGCACCTTCACCACCTCCCAGAATTAAAGCAGTTTTTGGTTCTTGGTGGGCAATCATTGCCGGTTGCACTAATGCTTCATGATAAATAAATTCATCCCCCGTACAAGATTGCCATTTCCCATCCAGTACCAAGGCTTTTCCATAGGCCCCCGACTCTACAATATACATCTCCTGAAAAGCGGTTTTTTTGTAGGCTAAAATCCGCGAAACCCCATGACTATAAATGTCCCAGGGGGTAATATATTCGTTAACCCATAGATCCGCTTTTAGTTCACTTCCTGCCATAACTAATCCTCCTTGGGGTGAAAAAGGCACGATCTATCATTATACAACAATTGACAAAATTCGATCGATAACCTGAAATTATCTCCCAGTCATCCCGAAGCTGCCGATAATTGATCGCTGAAAAACGTTAAGCTAGAAAAGATTAAGTAAGTAGTTATAATTAAATTGAAGATAGATTTTGCCTCTGATCCCCCCTGCCCCCCTTGATAAGGGGGGTGCCGATCCCCCCTTGATCCCCCGTTGATAAGGGGGGTATTTGATAATTTTTAACGCCTACCTACTTAGCGAACAGTAAACTTCTAGCCACTAACCTATGACCAAAAATGAGACTACCGAGAAAAAGATTTTTCTCCTAGATTTTGAAAAACCCCTCTACGAATTAGAATCCCGCATCGAACAGATTAAAGAATTAGCCCAAGAAAATAGCGTAGATGTCTCGGAACAAATTAGTCAACTAGACGAACGAGCTAATCAATTACGTCGTGAAATTTTTAGCAATCTCACCCCTTCCCAACGGCTACAATTAGCCCGTCATCCCCGGCGCCCCAGCACCCTAGATTATATTCAGGCAATCACCGATGAATGGTTCGAGTTACACGGGGATCGCGGTGGTTACGACGATCCCGCTCTTGTGGGTGGTGTTGCCCGTTTTAACGGTCGTCCCGTGGTGATTATCGGGCATCAAAAAGGCCGGGATACTAAGGATAATGTGGCTAGAAATTTCGGCATGGCTGCCCCCGGTGGTTATCGTAAAGCCATGCGTTTAATGGAACACGCTCATCAGTTTAATCAGCCAATTTTAACCTTTATTGACACCCCCGGCGCCTGGGCGGGGGTAGAAGCGGAAAAATTAGGTCAAGGAGAAGCGATCGCCTATAATCTTCGGGAGATGTTCCGTTTAGATGTGCCGATCATTTGTACTGTTATTGGCGAAGGTGGTTCGGGCGGTGCTTTGGGAATCGGTGTCGGCGATCGCCTATTAATGTTAGAGCATTCTGTCTATACCGTGGCGACTCCCGAAGCTTGTGCCGCCATTCTCTGGAAAGATGCCAAAAAATCCGATAAAGCAGCAGTTGCCCTCAAAATTACCTCAAAAGATTTAAAAGAGTTAAATATTATCGATCAGATCGTTCCTGAACCCTCCAGAGGGGCCCATGCTGATCCGATTAAAGCGGCAGCCAATTTAAAAGCCGCTATTAGTGAAAATTTAGAGACTTTATCTTTGTTGACACCCCAACAACGACGCGAATCTCGTTATCAAAAATTCCGCAATTTAGGCGTATTTTTAGAAGCTACCGCTTAATCAGTGAGCAGTGAGCAGTTATCAGATGTGAGTTGATGTGATACTAAATCCGTTGAGTAACGCACAGAAAACGGGTTTCTCCGAGAAACCCGTTTTCTGCTCATGCACTCATGCAAAAAGGGGAATAAATAATCAGTCTTTAATAACCAGATTTAGTATAACTGCTATAATTACTAGATAAATTATCTGAAAAAACCCCCTAGTATTAATTAGGAGGTTACAGGGAAAAAATTAATCAGAGTTGATGGGATTAACTAGCGCTAACTTCAGCAGGATAAACGCTAACTTGACGGCGACTTTTATCCTTGTATTCAAATTTGACCACACCATCAATTAAAGCGAATAAAGTATCATCGCCACCACGACCAACATTTTTACCCGGGTGAACTTTAGTACCCCGTTGACGGATGAGAATATTTCCCGCTTTTACCACTTGACCACCGTAGCGCTTAACGCCTAGTCTCTGGGAACGAGAATCGCGTCCGTTGCGGGTACTACCCGTACCTTTCTTATGAGCCATAATTTCTCTCCAAATGCTTTTTTGATTGTAAAAGTTATTCTTCTTCGTCGCTACTATCTTCCACAACTTCAGCGACGGAGGTAGCAGCAGTGGCAGTTAGGGTTTTACCGTTATAATTGATTGAATCAATCATAAAACGGGTAATTTCTTGACGATGACCGCGTTTTTTACGGGTTTTCTTTTTCGGGCGCATTTTATAGACAATAACTTTTTTGCCCCGACGATGTTGCATGACAGTCCCTTCCACGCTGGCCCCTTCGATAAAGGGCTGACCGATGCTAATATCATCCTCATCATGGATTAATAGCACTTTGTCGATGGTATGGGTACTTTGTTCATCGACGTGAAGAAGTTCGATATCGTAATAGCGACCGGGTTCTACCCGAATCTGTTTGCCACCGGTCTCAATAATTGCGTAACTCATGAATTTTCTGCGCTCGTTTTGCCGTACAGGTAGCTGAAAAAAATTCCAGCTTTTGTGCTAATGTCTTCACCTGATCCGAGCAGGAATTGACACAATTTACTATCATCTAACATTCGGGGGGCAATTGTCAAGCTTTTTACCCACCGATTGGCTATATACTAAAAATAATCTTACAAAAAGCTCAATTAAACCGTTATGGAACAGTGGGAAAGCAGAGGACACCTGTTAACCGAACAAATTAACCCAAACAGCCTAAATTTAGACCAATTAAACCCGCTCGAATTGGTGGATCTCTTCAATCGCGAGGATACCCAAACCCTAAAAGCGATCGCCATAGCCCGGCAAGAATTGGCCCTAGCAATCTCCCTGACCAGTCAAGCTCTGGCTAAGGGTGGTAGGCTCTTTTACATTGGGGCGGGAACCAGTGGCCGGCTGGGGGTTTTGGACGCGGCCGAATGTCCCCCCACCTTCTGCACTCCCCCGGAATTGGTACAGGGAATTATCGCTGGTGGAGCAGCGGCGCTGGTGCGTAGTTCCGAAGATTTGGAGGATAAAGCGGAAGATGGGGCGGCGATTATTGCCCAGCGAGAAATTCACGAATTAGACGTGGTAGTCGGGATTACCGCCGGGGGGACAACCCCCTACGTTCACGGGGCTTTACAGGCGGCAAAACAGCGAGGTGCGACGACGATTGCCATTAGTTGTGTCCCCGCCGAACAGGTGGAGATCGCCGTGGATGTGGATATCCGCTTATTGACCGGACCAGAACTTTTGGCTGGCTCCACCCGCCTGAAAGCGGGA
Source organism: Microcystis sp. LE19-131.1A (assembly GCF_027532015.1). NCBI lineage: Bacteria > Bacillati > Cyanobacteriota > Cyanophyceae > Chroococcales > Microcystaceae > Microcystis > Microcystis sp. LE19-131.1A. Next base: position 25,417 of record NZ_JAPZSS010000242.1, read on the forward strand.
ACGGTGACGAAAATGGCTTTAAATATCCTTTCCACAGGGACAATGGTAATGTTAGGCAAGGTTTACGGCAACCAGATGGTCGATGTGGCTGTTACTAATCATAAACTCCATGACCGCGCCCTACGGATTATCTGCCACCTTAGCGATATTAGTCGTGAGGAAGCGGCAATTTTACTGGAAAAAAGTGGCCGCCGGGTTAAATTGGCTTTGTTAATGCAGAAAACGGGACTTTCGGCGGCGGCAGGACAAGAATTGTTACAAAAGCATCGAGGGCAATTACGGGCCGCCCTGCAAGCTTATAATCAAATTGATTGATAAAAACCTGTTAATTTTGACTTTCCTATGGTTAATATTTCTTCGGAAATTGCTGCGGTCGCTGTTATTTTCCTCGTCGCTGGTGCTATCTTGACTTGGAGTTTTTATCGAGCTAAACCCTACGGCCAACTGGGAATTTTACCTTGGTTACAGTCCTTGGTACTAATTGCTCCTTGGTTGATTTTTTTCGGGCTATTTGCGGCTGGAATTGCTCTCAATCTAGCGGTAATTCTCTTTTTACTGGTTGCTTCCACAATTATCTATATTTATTTAGGCAACCGTTTACGCTTACTGAAAACCAATCAGATAATTGAACCAAAAGTTAACCCAGCAGTTAGCCAGTCCGTTACTCCCCTAGAAACCCCGGCAGCGGTGACAGCAATTGTACCAGATGTGATGCCAATTTCCGAACAGGATCTAAAAGTTATTCAGAGTATTTTTGGGATAGATACTTTTTTTGCCACCGAAACTATCTCTTTTCAGGAAGGGGCAATTTTTAAAGGCAATTTACGGGGAGAACCGGATCTAGTTCACTCGCGCTTAACCCAGAAATTAAGTAATCATTTTGGTGATAAATATCGTTTATTTCTGGTGGAAGGAACCGAGGAAAAACCGGTGGTAATTATCCTTCCCAAAACTAATGATCCTAGTCCTGCAACTCTTGCTCAAAAAAATCTCTCTTTAGTTTTGTTAGTCGCTACCATTGTCACCAGCTTAGAAGCGGCGGGAATTTTATTAGGTTTTGATTTGTTTAGTAATTGGCAGAGATATCGAGAAGCAATTCCCCTCAGTTTGGGTTTATGGTCGGTATTAATTGCCCACGAAATTGGTCATCTAATTATCGCTAAACGCCATAATGTTCGTCTCAGTTTACCCTATTTTCTTCCCACTTGGCAGATTGGTTCTTTTGGGGCGATTACTCGTTTTGAATCTTTATTACCTAACCGCAGTGTCCTATTTGATATAGCTTTTGCTGGTCCTGCTTTGGGAGGTTTGGTTTCTTTAATCTTGTTAATTGTTGGACTGACTTTATCTAATTCTGCCAGCCTTTTTCAAATCCCTAGTACCTTTTTCCAAAGTTCAATTTTAGTGAGTTTTTTAGCGCGGATAGTTTTAGGTGACGAGTTACAAAATGCCGTTATCTCCGTGCATCCTTTAACTGTTATTGGTTGGTTAGGATTGGTGATTACTGCCCTTAATTTACTGCCCGCCGGACAGTTAGATGGTGGCAGAATTGTTCAGGCTATTTATGGTCGCAAAATTGCCCGCCGTACCACTGTGGCCACTTTGGTTATTTTGGGCATTATTTCCTTAGTTAATTCTAGCAATCCCATTCCTCTCTATTGGACAATTTTAGTCGCTTTTTTACAAAGAGAGTTGGAAAGACCTAGTTTAAACGAGTTGACCGAACCCGATGACACCCGCGCTGGTTGGGGTTTATTACTGCTCTTTTTAATGTTAGCGACTCTGATTCCTTTAAGCCCTAGTTTAGCGGGACGTTTAGGCATTGGTGGCTAAATACTTCCCCGAAATTCTTGCCATTGATTGCCGTCAAAAAAAAGCTTGACAAAAACTCAAGTCTTGACTTATAATTTTATTATAATGGGAATCCGTGTACGCCTATAGACCCCTGATTTTTCGGTAAGATATAGCCCCCAGCATTTAGCCCTGGAGATTTGACTTTTGGAGTTGCTCAAAATGTCTAACGAAACTGTCACTTATTCCCTAGAAGCTGTCCTGACAAGAATTGAGGGGAAAATCGACTCTCTGGAAAAACGTATTGACGAGAAAATCGACTCTCTGGAAAAACGTATTGATGAGAGATTTGACAAGATAGAAGACCGGTTAACTAAAGTAGAAATAGGACAGGCCGAACTCAAGGGAGAAATCAAAGCTCTGGATGAACGAGTAAGTACAAAAATCGAGGGATTAACTGCAAGGGTTGCCTATCAGGAATTCACCAATCGAGGGATTCTGATAGCATTGGTAGTCGCTATTTTAGGAGGTGCCGCTAAACTTTTTGGTTTTTTCCCTAATCCTTAGAAGTTGCCGGTAGCCGCACCTAGTAGATAGGCTCTTCCCAAAAATTTTTCCCTCATTACCCCGATCATCCGTTAGAATAGATTCAGAATTTAAGGATAAAACCTCATCTATGAATCCCGTTGTTTTGGTGCATGGTTTTCTGGACACTACGGCTGTTTTTAAACCGATGAGCGAGTATTTAAACTATCATGGTTGGCAGGTGCATAGTTTTAATCTAATTCCCAATCATGGTTACGAAAAGTTAGAAGTTTTAGCCGGCCAGGTGGACAATTATATCGAGAAAAACTTTGCTAAAGAGCAGAAAGTAGATCTGATTGGTTTCAGTATGGGAGGATTAATTACCCGTTACTATCTGCAAAGATTAGGAGGGGTGGCAAGAGTGCAACGTTACCTAAATATTTCTGCCCCGAATCGAGGCACTTTAACCGCATATAGTTTACCCTTAGATGGGATTAGACAAATGCAGCCGGGGAGTCAATTTCTAGAGGATTTAAATAAAGATTGTCAACAAATTTTAAATAAAATTAAAACCACAATTATCTGGACTCCCTACGATTTAATGATATTTCCTGCCCATAGTTCCCGTTTATCGGTGGGCAAAGAAATTTCCATTCCCGTATTGCTTCATGCTTGGATGGTCAAAGATAGCAAAGTTTTAACAACAATTAAAGAGACCTTATTAGAATAGAAATACTGGTTGTCTCCAACACTGGAACAAGGTCAAAATATTACCGACAAAAAAGTTAATTTTTATCAAAAAAGCTTGACTTAAGGTTATAATTGTGTTAGGCGATCAAATTCCCGAAGGTGTCACCATGTCCACTCAAGAACCCACCCTAACCGATGTTCTCAACGAACTGAAAAGCTTCCAAACAGCAGTAAATCAACGTTTTGAGGCGATAGATCTACGTTTTGAGGAAATAGACCAACGTTTTGATGCTATGGGACAACGCTTTCAGGAAATAGACCAAAGATTAGACAAGCTCGACTATAAATTTGACACCTACGAAAAAGCCTCCGAGAAAGTGCTGAGATTAGCCACGACAATTATTATCGCAGCCGCCACCGTAGCGGTTTTACCCTCGGCCTTTCAGGCAATCGGTCCCCTATTAACCCAAATAATCGCCGCCGGCAATAACTAACTTGTGATCAACACTTGACGATTGCATGGTATGATAAAGGTTTTGGAACTATTGTTTTAGGTCAAGATCATGGCGAAACGAATGCAGGTTATCCTCAATCAAAAAGTCAGCAAATTAGGTGAAAATGGCGATGTGGTGGAAGTGGCACCCGGTTATGCCCGCAATTACCTTATTCCCCAAGGTGTGGCCGTTTTAGCCACCAAAGGCGCGATTAAACAGGCAGAATTTAGGAAAGAAAAAGAGCGTCAACGTCTCCTCGCCGAAAAACAAGAAGCGGAAACCAGAAAAACTGCGATCGAAAAACTCAGTCCCTACACCATCCCTAAACAGGTGGGTGAAAACGAGGCGATTTTCGGTACTGTCACCAGTCAAGATGTGGCTACGGTTATTCTAGAAAATGCTAAATTAGAAATCGATCGCCGTGGTATTACCGTTCCCGATATCGGTCAATTGGGAGTCTATAAAGTACAAGTCAAACTCCATCCCGAAGTTAGTGCCGATATCGAAATTAAAGTAATTGCACAATAAAAATTGTCGGGGCATAGTTATCAGTAATCAGTGAAAATTTATCAGAGCGATTAACTAGCTGATCGCTGATAGCTAATAGCCATTAAAATATCAAAAATTATGACTCATTCTACGGATATAAAAACCCTAGCACGCTGGATGGCGGCCGATTTTAGTAATCAAGAACAAGCTTTTGCTAATCCGCCTTTTTTTGCCCATATTCGCGTGTGTATGCGTCCTTTACCCGATGAATTACTGAAGGGAACCAGTTTATTTTTAGAGCAGGCCTACGATTTTATGCTCAATACTCCCTATCGTTTACGAGTATTTAAATTATCGGTAGTCGATGACCATATTGAACTAGAAAACTTTAAAGTTAAAGAGGAAGCTAACTTTTTTGGTGCTTCTAGAGAACCCCAGCGTCTCAAAAATCTCAGCTTAGAGTTATTAGAACCGATGCCGGGTTGTGATATGAATGTAACTTGGACAGGTAAGAGTTTTAAAGGGGTGGTGAAACCGGGGAAACAATGTTTAGTCTTTCGCAAAGATAAAATGACTTATTTGGATAATAGTTTTGAAATTAGTGAACAGGGATTAATTAGCGTTGATCGCGGTTTAGATCCCGAAACCGATCAATTAGTCTGGGGTTCGATCGCCGGTCCCTTTGAGTTTGTGCGTCGCAGTAGTTTTGCTGAGGAAGTGTGAGAAAAATTCTCGGTTTTTAGCTATGAAAATCGCCACATGGAATGTCAACTCGATTCGCAGCCGACAAGATCAGGTAATTAATTGGTTACAACTCAATCCCGTTGAGGTTTTATGCTTGCAAGAAACCAAGGTAATCGATCGAGATTTTCCCAGAGAAGCTTTTGAATCTTTGGGTTATCATCTCTATATTTCTGGACAAAAATCCTATAATGGTGTGGCGATTTTTAGCCAGAAACCCCTGGACGATATCACTGTGGGATTCAGTCCAATTATCGGCGAAAATTTAACAGGAGAACTGGACGAACAGAAACGGCTAATTACTGGAGTAATCGGCGATATTCGGATTATTAATCTCTACGTTCCTAATGGTTCTTCCCTAGATAGTGATAAATATATTTATAAGCTTAAATGGTTAGAAACTCTTAGGAAATATCTAGATAAAATTATTAATTCTCAACCCCAGGAATTATGTATCTGCGGTGATTTTAATATTGCCTTAGAAGATAAAGATATTTATGATCCCAAAGGCAAAGAAAATCATATTATGTCTTCAGCTAAAGAAAGAGAAGCTTTAGAAAAGGTCTTAGAAATTGGTTTACAAGATGCCTTTAGAAAATTCACCTCAGCAGCAGGACATTATAGTTGGTGGGATTATCGCAGCGGTGGTTTTGCTCGTAACCGAGGTTGGCGAATCGATCATCTTTATTTAACTCCTCAGCTATACGAAAAAGCCGTTAATTGTCTGATCGATCGAGAGCCCAGAAAACAAGAAAAACCTAGCGATCATACCCCCGTTATTCTCGAAATATAAGGCAAAAATAGCTAACTTCAAGGAGGGTTTTTTCGGCTGGTGACAGTAAGCAATCAAACCACAGAGAAGATTAACGCAAAAATTAACAGGACTGCGGTGGTGGGAATGTTCAATCCCAGAGATGTTCTTGAGTTGGTCAATAATAGTCTCGACAATAGAACGCTTACGGGATAAAAGCTGGTCATGAAGGCGGATTAAGCGATTTTTCAGGTTCCGTTTGGGTTTAGCAAAAAACTCAATATCCGTCGTCGACAGGACAGAAAAGAGCTTCTCGACTAGACATAGATGGGTTGGGGGTGCTGAGTTTATATATTTTTCAGCTTACTAGCCCCCGCCTTTTCTTTCCACCCTTATCCCGAACTGACGTTAATATAAATTGGGTTAGGGATAGGCCGAAACGCTGCTGCTATCCCAGCCAGTCAACCTGATTTTTTGGTGGAATTGATGGCAAAATCTTCTTAGCCTCAACTAACTTTAATCAAGCCCAACAATTTCTCCCTTACCGGCAATCACTTCGCCGATTTGGTAGGCATTAATCCCAGAGGATTGTAGTTGATTAATAGTCAATTGCGCCACATCTGATGGGACAATGATCACAAAACCGATACCCATATTAAAAGTATTAAACATGGCTTCGGCATTAACCGAACCCATCTGGGCTAACCAGTGAAAAATTGGCAAAACTGGCCAACTTTCGCGGTAAATCCGCACAGACTGCCCTTTACCCAAGCAGCGGGGCAAATTTTCCGGGATGCCACCCCCAGTAATGTGGGCCATGGCGTGAATATCTAACCCAGAGCGTAGCAGTTCTAGCACAGGTTTAACATAAAGTCTAGTGGGAGTTAACAAAACTTCACCTAAGCTAGAGCCAGCCAAAATTTCGGGGCAATCTTGCCAATTTAAGCCCTGGGTGTCGATAATCTTACGAACAAGACTAAAACCGTTACTGTGAACCCCACTACTGCCTAAACCGATAGCCACATCGCCGATTTGCACCTTACTGCCGTCGAGTAATTGACTTTTTTCGACAATACCGACGCAAAAACCCGCCAAATCGTACTCTCCCGCCGAATAAAACCCCGGCATCTCCGCCGTTTCCCCTCCCAAAAGAGTACAACCACTATCACGACAGGCACTAGCGATTCCCGATACCACCGCCGCTAACTGTGACGCTTCCAGTTTACCAGTGGCCAGATAATCTAAGAAAAATAAAGGTTCGGCCCCGGAGGTTAAGACATCGTTGACGCACATAGCCACGAGGTCAATTCCCACCGTATCATGGCGATTGAGACTATGGGCAATTTTCAACTTGGTTCCCACACCATCAGTTCCCGATACTAACACGGGTTGCTGATAACCAGAAGGTAACTGAAAATAGCCGCCAAAACCGCCTAAACCGCCGATAACTTCGGGACGGAAGGTACTTTCCACATTTTGGCGAATTTTCTCGACGAAAGCGCGTCCCGCTTCCACATCCACGCCTGCTTCTTTATAATCCATGCCCAATTGACCGATTGTATCTCTCAAATTTTACCCGGATTTCAGTCCTATGGGAATTATGAGTTATAAATTATGAATTATGGTTCTTCGGTTTGTCTTATGCAACGGACAGGGTTATAAGGAATGAAACTCTTACAGAGAAAGGCATTTGGCAATTTAGGCATTTGGCAATAAGCAAAGGAGAATAAATAATCAGTTTTTAATAACCAGATTTAGTAAGTAGTCGTGCAAAATTAATTTCCTAGTGAAGATAGGCAAGAGGCAAGAGGCAAGAGCGGGGTTAGATATGTGTAATTAATTTTGCTTAGGTACTTAGCAGGATTTCCCAAGGATTTTTACTGATCAGAGAAAGGTTAGAACTGGTCGTAAAGTGAAAGAGATAACTATTTTGGTTATCGTCATTTCAGATAAGTCTGATACAATCTAGACTGGTTGAATCCTTATGAACTCTGGCATTGATATTCTCAATCTGAATTGAAATGACTATATCTAGATCACCGACGGTCAAAATTCCCTTGACTGAATCGGGGATGCGCGAAGATTGTAACAAAAATTATCGATTTCTTGACAAAAAACACCGCTCATGCTATCAACTGAACCTAAAATCAGCAATTCCGGACAAAAATATTTAGCCTATCAAGATTGTCTATCCCCGAATCAAACCCTGTTACCCCTGACAGCCAAGGTTAATAACCGCGATTGTCTAGAAATCGGTGGTTGCGATGTGACCACCCTAGTGGAACGTTTCGGTTCACCCTTGTATATTATCGATGAAGTCACCCTCCGCACTGCCTGTGGTCAATACCTGCAAGGTTTCCAGACCCATTATCCCGGAGAATCTAGGGTAATTTATGCCTCGAAAGCGTGGAATTGCCTGGCCGTATCGGCCGTGGTCGCTAGTGAAGGATTAGGTTTTGATGTGGTGTCGGCCGGAGAAATTCACACGGTGTTAACCGCTTTAGACCAGATCAATAAAACCGCTGTGCCAATATACTTTCATGGTAATAACAAATCGATCGCCGAATTAGAATACGCGATCGAGCATAACTGCATTATTATCGTTGATAACTGGCTAGAGTTAGAAAATCTGGTTAAATTAGGCGAAAATCGTCCTGATACCCCTATTCCGGTTCTATTGCGGTTAACCCCCGGTATCGAGTGCCACACCCACGAATATATTCGCACGGGTCACTTAGACAGTAAATTTGGTTTTGACCCCCATCAAATCGAAGCGGTATTTGACTATGTTTTAGCTCATCCGGTGCTGAATTGTCTGGGTTTACACGCTCACATCGGTTCCCAGATTTTTGAACGTCAACCCCACCAAGACTTAGCCTCTGTCTTGGCAGATTGGTTTAAATTAGGTTTAGAACGGGGTTTACCCCTAGAGCAATTAAACGTCGGGGGTGGTTTAGGGATTCGCTACCTTGAAAGTGATGACCCCCCAAGTATCGAGGAATGGGTACAAGCGGTGTCCTTAGCAGTGGCCAAAGCTTGTCAGGAAAGAGGTATCGCTTATCCGCTGCTGATTGCCGAACCGGGACGCTCTCTGATTGCCACCGCTTGCGTAACAGCCTATACAGTGGGTAATCGCAAAGAAATCCCCGAAATCCGCACCTATATCGCCGTTGATGGCGGAATGTCCGATAATCCCCGACCGATTACCTATCAATCGGTTTACCGGGCCGTGGTCGCCAATAAAATGAGTCAAGAATGTCAGGAAGTGGTGACAATAGCTGGAAAACATTGTGAATCTGGCGATATTCTAATTAAGGATATTGCGCTACCGAAAACCAACCCAGGGGATATTTTAGTGGTTTTAGCCACGGGAGCCTATAACTACAGTATGGCTTCTAATTACAACCGCTTACCCCGTCCGGCGGCGGTAATTGTCCAAAATGGAGAAGCTAATCTGATCCTTGAACGGGAAAATCTGGCGGATTTGCTGCGTCAAGACCGCTTACCCAATCGACTCTCCTTAATATAAACCTCATCGCTATTGTCCCCCCATGTCGGGTTTTTTTCTAGACCCTCGCCGGTTATTGTCCTGGATTCTCAGCCATGGTCTGTCATTCCTAGACTTTGGGTTAGTTCTCCTCCTTACCTATATGCTGCTGCTAATTATCGGCGAGCGGCGTACCTTTTGGATGGTGCGAGGACTAATCTACTTAATGCTGGCCTCGGTGATTAGCGATGCTCTAGGATTGCGCTTGCTGGGGTTAGTCCTAGAAAAATTGATTTTGGGGGCAGCAGTGGCGATCGCTGTGATTTTTCAGTCGGAATTCCGCCGTTTTTTAGAATTATTGGGCAAAGGTCAAGTGTGGGAGTTATTTCAGAAAAGTTCCCCCACTCCCAAGACCGATAATGTCATTGATGAGTTAGTGGACGCGGTGAAGGATCTATCTCAAAATCGCACCGGTGCGCTGATGGTATTAGAAACCAGTGGCAATCTCGATACCAAGGTGTTTGTCAATCCGGGGGTGACGCTCAATGGTCAAGTATCTAAGGAATTAATTCAAACTATTTTTCAAACTAAAACTTTACTGCACGATGGAGCCGTATTTATTCGGGGCGATCGAGTGGTGGCCGCTGGTGTTATTCTACCCCTATCGGAGCGCAGTACCTCTAGGCAATTAGGCACCCGTCATCGGGCAGCCATGGGCATTACCGAAAGGCTAGATAATTGTATCTGTATTGTGGTTTCTGAGGAAACCGGCTCGATTTCCCTCGCGTCTGGGGGTAATTTGGATCGGCCTTTAACCAGTAGTAAACTAAAAGAGCTGCTCGAAGCGAAGTTTTCTCCGTCGGGAGAGGGGGAAGTGGTCGCACCGAGTTGGGGGCGTTTAGGGCGTACAATTGGCTTAAAAGGCCGTCTAATCTTAGAAAAATTCTCCCGTTCGCCCAGAGCAACCCCGAAAGATAGAAAATGACTGTTAAACCGAGCTTGTCACCAGAATTACCTACGGATTTAGATAAAAACCGTTTGCCTCAGCACGTCGCAGTGATTATGGATGGGAACGGTCGTTGGGCGAAAAGTCGTGGTTTGCCACGGATTATGGGCCATCAACGGGGAGTAGATGCACTCAAAGACTTGCTGCGCTGTTGTGGTGAGTGGGGGATTCCCGCTTTAACCGCTTACGCTTTTTCTACGGAAAATTGGGGTCGTCCCCTCGAGGAAGTAGAATTTTTAATGACTCTATTCGAGCGGGTTTTGCAGCGGGAATTAGAAGAAATGATGCAGGAAAATGTCAAAATTCGCTTTATTGGTAATTTAGCAGCCTTGCCAGAGTCTTTAAGACGGGAAATTGCTAAATCTCAAGCAGAAACTAGCAAAAATTCCGGTATTCAATTTACGGTGGCTGCTAATTATGGTGGCCGAGAGGAGATCGTGCAAGCTTGTCAGGCGATCGCTCGTCAGGTGCAACAGGGTTTAGTCTCCCCAGAAGCGATCGATGAATCTCTCTTTGCACAGTATCTTTATACTGCCGGGATTCCTAACCCAGACCTGTTAATTCGCAGTAGTGGGGAAATGCGAATTAGTAATTTTTTACTCTGGCAAATGGCCTACGCGGAAATCTACGTTACTGACACCCTCTGGCCCGATTTCGATCGAGTGCAATTTCACCGCGCTTTAAAAGATTATCAGGGTCGTCATCGTCGTTTTGGCAAATTATAAGGGCTACAGCCCAAATTTAGCGAAATAGCCCCTGTGGGGCAGTTAAAGGACAATTTTTGATTTTTCACTTTTTATCTTAAACTCCCTGGGGCAACGGTTAAACCGGGACGAGAAGGCCGTTTGTAATCCTCTCGATTTCCCCAATACGGTAATCCGTAAATCGGCCAGAGCTAGACTTTTTCCCCGGCTAAAATAAAATAGGATGGAAAATAACTATCGACGATAAGCAGTTTTAAGATTATGGGATTCTTTGACTCAGAAGTGGTTCAACAGGAAGCTAGACAGCTATTTGAGGATTACCAGTCCCTCACACAACTGGGCAGCGAGTACGGGAAATTCGATCGAGAGGGTAAAATCATCTTTATCGATAGGATGGAGGAGTTAATGGAACGCTACAAGATATTTATGAAGCGTTTCGAGTTATCTGAAGATTTTTCCGCCCAAATGACCGTAGAACAGCTAAAAACCCAATTAGGTCAATTTGGCATGACTCCCCAAATGATGTTCGACCAAATGCAGCAAACCCTTGAGCGGATGAAGGCAGAAATTCGCTGAAATTGCCGATATTTATCGGGTATTGGCTGTCTTTTGCCCGATAATGGCCTCTACAGGTTACTGCTGAGAAATTTGGGGTTTCTGCGGTTTTTTGAGAACGATGATCTAATAATTTTAAGTAGGTTAGCTGGTCACTAACCCCGCCCTAAAAGCGACGGGGCTTGCCTAGACCAATTTAGGCGACGCAAGTAGAGACTACCGCATCGAGACACAATCTGGTACAGACTTCCGAATACTTCCCTAGTTCGGATTCCCTCTCAGCTTTATTGGTAAAGCGTTGTTAGACAAGACATCTTGATTGTGTTGCGGTAAGGGACTTTAACTTCACTCTTAAGGATTATCTCCATGGCAAGAGTTCCTGTTATCTCAAAAGACGGAAAACCGTTAATGCCCACCAAACCCAGTCGGGCCAGACGGTGGATTAAGGAAGGAAAAGCTATCGGTAAATTCAACGACTTAGATATTTTCTATGTCCAGCTAACCGATGAACCTTCCGATAACAAAACCCAACCGATTGCTATTGGTATTGACCTGGGTAAATTATTTTCGGAAATTGGTGTTCAATCCTCTCTTTTTACTCTTTGGAAGGCTCACTTAGAACTTCCTTTTAAACGAGTCAAAGAGCGCATAGACAATAGACGGTTAATGCGAAGAGGACGTAGAGTAAGACGGATTAACCGCCAACTTTCTTTTAATCTAAGAGCGCATCGACAAAAACGATTCTCAAATAGAAAACAAGGAAAATTAGCTCCCTCAATCAGAGCTAATCGTCAACTTGAACTTCGAGTCGTTTCTGAACTAACCAA
>NZ_JAPZSS010000016.1:0-4161 GCF_027532015.1 Microcystis sp. LE19-131.1A
AGAAGATGCAAGGGTGATGCAAGGGTGATGCAAGGGTTTTAAGAGATTCTAGCAGATTTAAGTGCATTTGGGAAGCTCTCAATCAAGCTAAAAGCCCTTTCCTGTAAGGTTTTTACCATTATTCAGCAAACCCTAATTATACTTATCCCTAAAACTGGTTTCTAGCAAGGCTTTCAAAATAGCTTGACATAAAAACCTGATTTAAGTGACCGCTATCCTCATCCTGCCAATAACTAATCGCTTGAAAATATAAGGGGAATAGGGCAATTGTTTCTAGACAATCGGGGGAAAGCTGAATATATTTTTCCCGTGCTAAACGACAATAAAACCAGAGAAAATAGCCAAGAGTATCATTTTGTGCGTGTTGCCAAACTTGGTCAATTTCCGTTAGTGTACGTCCCTCAAAACGAATATGAGGACGTTCCCTGATCTTTTCAGGATTAACCCGACCTTGGATAATATTAATAAAACGCCTTTGGAACTTTTGAAAATAGTTCATCAAAGTCTGAATATTCTTGACAGCGATCGCTGTCTGTCCGATAACATAGTGAGAATAAGCCAGATAAACGTTATCCCTCAGCCAAACATTGGCATATCCAGTGTATTCTGTCTCATTACTGACTAATGCTGCTGGAAATAAGCCATTTTCCAGATGGGAAAATCTCAAGACATCATTTTCCGACAAAAACGCGGATAATCTCTGAAGCTCCCCCAGAGAGTAGCGGTATTTAATGAAATCGAGAATTTTTTCGTTGTGAACAACCAGCATCGGCAAAATACCCCAATAATCTGCTCAAAAACGCATTTATCTCGCTCAATTCTACTGAGAAACCCAAAAAATGCGTCTTTGATTAGGATCCCGTCGGGGACTTTGTTCCCCCATCACTTGCCGCGCTTGACTAGGATCAAAGCTGCGAGTAAATTGACCGCGCAATTGATTGACGCGTTCCTCCTTTTCTTGGGCTGCCAAACGCACTTCCTCCAGTTTTGCCTGTTGCATTTGTTGGTAGGGTAACAAACGAGCGATCGCAAAAACCGCCGTGATGGAAATGGCGCTATAGGCAATAATTCGCAGCCAAATCTCGATAATTTGCCATTTTTGGGATTTATTGCCGCTTTTTGGCTTTTTTTGCGGTTTTTTGTCGGTTTGGTTTCGTGTTCGTGCGGTCATAGATTTATGAGTACAAGTAAAATCGGTGAGAAAGGTGACTAATTACTTTCAATTTACACCCAATCACTGATAACCGATAACCGAAAAAACCCCAATCGGTCTATCCTATAACTAGGTTAGACGGGATTGGGGTTTATTGAAAGCGACTTTACTTATAAAGTTCCGTCGCTAGACGAAAAGCCAAAATCCCGGGGATTAAAGCAATTACCAGAGCGACTAGAACTTGAGTATCAGAAAGCATTGCTGATTATCTCCTCATAAAGATATTCATCCAATACTTTCCGACATCATCGGGGTTCTCTGCATCATTTCGTTACAAGACTTCATATCTCCCCACCCCGATGACGGTTATCTCCCCTAGAAAAGAAAGTTGTAAAAGCGTTAAGCTGAGATATTGCCATGATTACATTTATTTTTACCTGCGGCCTCAATGTTAGACTCGCTCCTTGATTCATCTCTAACCCTTAGTCTAAAAACCCCGTTAATTCTGTTGGTTCTCATTGCCCTAGAAGCGGTATTATCAGCAGATAACGCCATTGCTCTCGCTTCCATAGCACAGGGATTAGGAGATCATCAGCGTCAACGTCAGGCCTTGAATATTGGCTTAGTTTTCGCCTATATTCTCAGGATGGTCTTGATTCTTACTGCCACCTGGGTGGTTAAATACTGGCAGTTTGAACTTTTGGGAGCAGTATATTTGCTCTGGTTAGTCTTTAATTACTTTGCCTCCCCTGAAGACAAGGATCACACCCATCATAGTCTCAAGTTTCAATCTCTCTGGCAAGCTATCCCCCTAATTGCCGTTACTGATTTAGCTTTTTCCCTCGATAGTGTTACCACCTCCATCGCCGTGGCCGATGATACTTGGTTGATCCTGCTTGGTGGTACGATCGGAGTAGTTACCCTGCGCTTTATGGCGGGTTTATTTATTCGCTGGTTAGAGGAATACACCCACCTAGAAGATGCTGGTTTTGTCACCGTCGGTTTGGTGGGTTTAAGATTGCTGTTGCGGGTGATTAGTCCCGATTTTGTGCCGCCGGAATGGATTATGATTAGTTTAATTGCTGTCCTCTTTGCTTGGGGTTTCTCAAAACGCAACGATCGAGAACCAATAGAGAGTGATGCCATCCAATCTGATGAATTGCCATAAAATAATCATCAGGAGTCAGTAATCAGTGATCGGATTTGAGTTTTCAGTTCACTGATTACTGTTTACTGTTCACTGTTCACTGAAAAGAGAATCCCTAGAAGATCATGTCATCTTTACCGACTCCATCTGCTGATACCTTAGAAAATTCTACTCGATCGCCCTCTTGGAAAATTAAACTTCTCTACGATGGAGAATGTCCCCTCTGCTTGCGCGAGGTCAATTTTCTGCAAAAACGGGATGCTGGGAGAGGATTAGTTGCTTTTGTCGATATTGCCGCCGAAAACTATAATCCGGAGGAAAATGGCGGTATTTCCTTCGCGGCGGCCATGGGACGAATCCACGCTGTACTAGCCGATGGTACTATTCTCCAAAATGTGGAAGTGTTTCGCCAAGTCTATGACATTTTAGGCATCGGTTGGATTTATGCCGCTACCAAATGGCCGGTTATCGGGTTTCTAGTGGATATTATCTATGAAATTTGGGCTTCTTGGCGATTAACCTTAACCGGAAGACCGAATTTAAAAACAATCTTAGCAGAGCGTCAAAAGCGTCTGGAATGCAACGCATCAAATCGTTGTTCTCGCTGAGTCAAAATCTCCTAACCCTACACCCCCAGTCAGAATCACCCCTTGGGATGGGATACTACATCCGTTGAGTATAGGCTACTTATAAGGACAGGCAAAAGGCAAAAGGAGAAATAAATAATCAGTTTTTAATAACCAGATTTAATGTGATAATTCTGCCTAGTAAATAAATGGTACTTTATTTTCTTGCCAGTCCCTGACTGCGACCGATGATCGCCCAGAGATAGCTAATTGCTGAGGCCAAAAACGCGAGGGGAATACTTTCTTTGACGATAAAAATCCCTAAACCGATCAGCACACAGGGAAAGAAGGTGCTTCCCTGACTGGTTAGGATAGTGGCGATGGTCGGCACACTGGTCAACCCGTAGGCGATTGTGGTTCGGTCGCGATCAGATTGTCGGTAAACACCTGGTAAACTTGCCCCAAAGTTTTTTGGCTGATTGACGACTCCTATCTCCTAAATAGGGTCTGCTGAAAAAGTTTTTCCTGGGGGTAGGAGTCAGGAGTCAGGAGTCAGGAGTCAGGAGTTTCGGGCTTTGTTGCCCTTGTTTTTTTGTACCAGTTCATGTACTATAAGAAGGATAATGCAAGGTTTTTGAAAGTCCCAATCCTATTTTCTTGCACTAACATCGGACTTTAACAGGTCAAAAGCCTTATTTTAAAAGGGTTTTACCATTATTCAGCAAGCCCTAAATAGCAACCAATAATTTCCCTTGTATTTCTATCAATTGCAAGCCAAATATAGACCTTTATCGTCTTAGAAAAAACAAAAGACCACATCTCATCACATTCTATAACCAATTTACCTTTTGGTTTGTCCGAAACCTTTATTTGACGGGGGACAGCCGCCAGTTTATTGTTGACCCTTCGGCTTCGCTCAGGGTCAACGTCGAGCGAAGTCGAGACGTTGACATAGTTTTGTAACCATGACCAACTTACCCCTGTTACTCTAGCAATTCCTCGTCAGGAAATTCGTTCGAGCAAGAGTTGATCAATTAATTGTTTGGTTTCGTCAGAGACGGTTTTATTAGTGGGATTGATCACAAACGGTTGACCACACTTCGACAGGCTCAGTGACCACATTCTTTACCTTGACGTTTGGGTTTTCCATTATGGGCTCTTCTGGTTTCTGTGTGGAAACGAGGTCTATACTGATAGTTTCTTCGACAAAATAGTCCTAAAAGTGTTACCCGATAAGCATTTCACGATTCCATAAGCAAAAATTATCACACAAAGTCGAGAAGAGCCCATTATGA
>NZ_JAPZSS010000021.1:0-34498 GCF_027532015.1 Microcystis sp. LE19-131.1A
GATGAAACCCTTATAGAAACAGACATTACTGCGATTTTTGTCAATTGTTTGCGATCTGGAGCGAACTAATCAATTAAATCTCTTGCCAGATCAGGATTTAGTCGATTTATGCCTCCATATAGAATCATACCAAGTAACGAATAACCCAACATTTTTGGTTTTAACGCTAGAATTTTATCCAATGGCCTTTTCTCAAAGGGGAAGTCCATTATTGTCTTTGTGTCTTTGCTACTCTAAAAATTTCTTGAGCTGTTGCTGAACCGACAAAACGCCAGTGCCAAGGTTCATAACTAACACCTTGGAAATTGTTTTTCGGAAATGATAGTTCAAAGCCATATTGAGCAGCGTGAACTTCTAGCCAGCGATAGGCTTCAGTAGAGTCGAATGTCAATTTGAGGACAGTATTAGGACTTTTACCGTCACCAACATCGAGAGCATAGCCTGTATGATGTTCGCTGAAACCTGGAGGCGCACTCAGTTTAGAGGCTGCTTTCTTGCTTCCTTGGCGTTGAATTTGTCGCTCAAACAGCTTTTTTTGATCGGCAACTGAGCGAAAGCCAGAAACAGGAATGATCTCAATTCCCTCTTGTTGAGCGGCTAATTGCATCTGTTTAAACATCTCTGCCGCTTCTCGATTTAGATATGCTTTACGTTCGTAGAAAATACCAATTTCCACTAAATCATTAGCATTTTCTTCGTATTTTATATGAAAAGGAATTTCAGTTTGGTTAGGGGGTGAAAGTACAGTCTGATTGGGAAGTGGCGAAGATAGTGAATAGATATCATCAGCACCAGTAACCATGGGCGAAGGAACTGGCAGAGCTTTGGATGTATTTGCCAAAGGATAAGGTCGCTGTAAGGGAGGCGTTAGAGTATTTTTAGGGATAGAAGCAGGAGAAATTAGAGAAGTAGAAGAAACCGACGGCGAGGTAGAAATTGTAGCAGTAGTTGGCAGTTCAGCAGGCTGTTTAAACCCTAAATAAATCGATACACCCATTACAACAATTATAGGAATAATAAAATATCGAAAAGCTGAAATAAAAGATTTCATATTAGTTGTAGTAGATGAAAAATTACACTAGAGCTAGTCAGAGCTAATTAATTACACTAGAGCTAGTCAGAGCTAATTAATTGAGCAGCAATCCAGCCTGTCGTACCAGACTGAGGATGATAGACTTTATACCACTGATAACCCCCTCTATCATAGCTACTGCCCAAAATTTGTAGGCGATCGCCTGTACGAACAGTTCCTACCACCCCATAAGCAGTTCCAGCACCAGAACGCATATTTTTAGTTCCTGGAGTACCGCTCACTGTAGCATTGGCTCCGCTGGACGAAGCTTTTGGGGGAGGTTGAGATGGAGGTTGGATTTGCGGTTGACTTGGATACTGACGCGCTGCTTCCAGTCGGGCTTCTGCTTCTTGTCTCCTTCTTTGTTCTTCTGCAAGTTGTTGTTCTGCCTCTTTTCTTCGACGTTCGGCCTCTTCTCGTTGGCGCTGTTCCGCTTCTAGACGTTGTTCTTCTCTGGCTTTCAATTCGGCTATTTCTCGATCGCTCGCCTGTTTTTGCTGTTCTTGAAAATGCACTACACTGCCCGCTAATGCCAAAACTCCCACTGAGCTAATAGCGATCGCAATCTTTGTCCAATTGTTTGAAGGTGAAGGAGGCGTTGGCGGGGGTACTGGCTGAGAAGGAATGGTGACGGGATTGACAGGCAGTTGCACGGGGATAGTTGAAGAAACCGAGAAAGAGGAAGTTGGTTGCCCGGCAGAATCTGGTACAGGAGTCGGGATTGGCGTAGGAACTGGCGTAGGAATTGGTGGATCCGATGAAGGGTTGGTTTTAAGGTCATTGCTTGAAATCACCCCCAAAGCTAAAGCCCAGGATTCCACTGCCCATCTAGCGGCCTCTTCAGCTAACCCCAGATTATCTTGCAGTTTTTTGGTTAGTCGTGCTAAAAATACTACTGCTGGCGTACTATTTTGCGAGGCCAGTAAATCGACGGGGACTCGTTCTTTCAGTGCGCCCACGAGAACGGCAATTTCCTTCTGATACTGTCCACATAAGTCTCGTAGCAGTCCCTCACAGCGTTGTGGTTCATCACATAGAGAACGACCATATTGAATAATAATTTCCTTGAGTTTTTGACGGGGTAAATCATTCATCAGCAAATTTCTCCTGCTACTGAACCAAAGTTGATTTTTGTTGCAGCCGCTAATTTAATGTTGCGTCCGGGATCGATCTGCTTTTGCTCTCCACTTGGAAGTGTTGCTATCCAAGATCGACAGGAACAGTTTTTTAAGCCTAAAATCGTTGGGTCTTTAGGATTATGACTGACTTCAGCCACTATATTATCAGCGTTCTGAGGTTCTAATCCTGGAATTTCCTGTGGGCTTAATCGAGTCCCATCTGTTAAGGTAATAACTCTGCGGTTCAGGCGTAGGGAAAATTGATTCTGAGATTGCAAGACTGTCTGGGAAGGATATTGAGACGCTAAGTCTGGGGAACTGCTAGCAAGCTGGGGTGAAGCAGCTGCAGCACAAACGACAATGGCAATTGCTCCCACCATTTGTTGGTCTCCCGGTCGCACTGTGTGGGTAGTCCCAGCAGGGATGTCTTCACAGAGAATTTGCCCCTGAGTAAGTTGGTAACGCAGGGCAACAGGTGGCGCATTGCGAGCGTAAACGGTACAGATATTGGGGTCGCCACCGATGCTGACAGGCTCAGAGCCAAGGCTGACTGTTCGACTTTCTTTGGGGTTATAACGGATTTCCAGCCACACTTCTCGGAAAGCTGTCTCAATAATCGCAATCATCAAACCAATGCAAAAGCCAATGGCAGCACTGCCCAACAAGCGGGCTGCTGTCTCGGAACTCCCACTGACGACAGCTAACAGGACAAATAGACCTCCACCTAATATACCGCCCGCTAAACCGCCTCCCATGCCGCGAATTTGCCCTAAATTGGGGATGCGGAAACTCAAACCCAGTCCTAGTAAGACTCCGGCGATGCCCCAACAGATAATTCGTAAGAATTCAGTCGGTCCAATACTGGAGTAGAGGTATTCAGCGATTCCCCCTGCGATCGCTCCTGCTAGGAAACCTACCCAGATACCATCTCGGATAGCCTTGCCTAGTTGTAGTCCTCGTTTGAGATACTGAAAAGAGGCACTCAGTAAAGCAATAGCAATGCCCGCACCAATCAGTCCAAACCAGATACTGGATGTAAAAACTTTCGCGCTTAAGGAGTTATAAGCTTGCTGTATCATCAGAACAAAAAAAGGTTCAGCAATTAAAGCACCAATAGCTCCGCCCCCTGCACCCCAGATGGCAAACTGTATCGCTTTTCCGAATCCGGCTATGATATTTTTATTCATGGCTGTCTTTCCTCCTAATTCATTTAATTCAAAACTACATTTTGGTTATTTTGTGATAAGCAAAAGTTCCTTGAACTCCTTGCCAGAAAAAATAAATAAAGGCAATAGATACTATTAAACCTAGCGGATCTCCTTTTAATATTTCCCACAAAAGTATTTTGCTAAAAATAAAATAACCAAACATAATAACAGCACAAATTCTACTTTTTTTATAAATCCCGAAGGAAAGTCCAAAAGTTAAGACAACATCTATAAACAGATCTGGAATGTTCAAGAATAAAGTTCCAAGCAAGGTCATTACTCCCGAAATAGTGCCAGTTATCCAAGCGGTTTTAATTTGGTTGTTAGCTTTTTTTAAACCTAAGGTATTTTCTGCTGCTGTATCTGTTTCTTTCCTCGAAACAATGTTGTTTGGTAGAGAAGACAAATTATTGGAAGTTATAGGTATTTGGTTGACATTTTCTTGCCGATATTGAGGAGGAACTTGAGGAGGTGGAGAAGACGAATCAACTGGTGCGGTATCTGCTTCTGAAATCACCCCCAAAGCTAAAGCCCAGGATTCCACTGCCCATCTAGCGGCCTCTTCAGCTAACCCCAGATTATCTTGCAGTTTTTTGGTTAGTCGTGCTAAAAATACCACTGGTGGCGTACTATTTTGCGAGGCCAGTAAATCGGCGGGGACTCGTTCTTTCAGTGCGCCTACGAGAACGGCAATTTCCTTCTGATACTTTCCACATAAGTCTCGTAGCAGTCCCTCACAGCGTTGTGGTTCATCACATAGAGAACGACCATATTGAATAATAATTTCCTTGAGTTTTTGACGTGGTAAATCATTCATCAGCAAATTTCTCCTTCAACTGAACCAAAGTTAATTTTAGTGCCAACCGTAAGCTTGATGCTGCGCCCAGGATCGATTTGCTTTTGCTCACCGTTAGCTAAAGTTACAGTCCAAGCTCGATGGGAACAGTTCTGTAGCCCCAATACACTAGGATCTTTAGGATTAGGATTCACCTGTGCTACCACACCATCAGCACCTTGAGGTTCTAATCCCGGAATCTCTCTTGCAGTTAAGCGAGTTCCATTCGTTAGAGAAATGACTTGTCTTTTAATGTGCAAGGAAAATTGAGTCTGAGGTTGAGAATAGGAAGGGGAAGACCTATCCTGATAAGCTTCTGGAGAAGCACGATTAAGATCGCGGTAGGCTAATTGATCTGGTGCATCGGCACTGCGAACAAAGACGGTAAGATTGCCCACTCGCTGATTATCCCCTGGTTGGAGTGGCTGAGTTACCCCAGTGGCGATATCTTCGCAGAGGATTTGACCTTGGCTGAGTCGGTAACGCAGGGCAACAGGTGGCGCATTCGGGGCGTAAATAGTACAAGCTTTGGCATCGCCACCAATACTGACGGGTTCGGCTCCCAGATTGACTGTGCGGCTCTCTTTGGGATTGTATTGAATCTCCAGCCAAGCTGTACGAAAAGCGACTTCAACGAAAACGACCATTAAGCCGATAAAAAAGCCTAAAATAACCGCTCCAACTAAACGACCAGAGGCATCACCGGCACTCTGGGAAACCAACAAAAAGGCTAAAGCACCAAAGAAACCGCCGATCGCACCAGCAATAGTCGCTCGTTTTGCTTGTAGGTTAGAGATGAAAAAGCCCATCCCCCTTCCCAAAAGCCCTCCCAAAAGCGTCCATCCAGCGATCCAGCCAGCTTTAGCGAGGATTTCTGACTGGGCAACTAAACTCAACAGTGCTTGAGCAGAACCACCAGAAACGAGGCCTGCTAATAGCCCTCCTGCAAGTAAGATAGTGCCTTGACGAGTGGATAAAAACGGACGATGAAGATAGAAGTTTTGCCCGATTGCTAGGGCAAGAGATAAGCCAATGGCAAGCAAGGCTGTCCATAGACCGACAATAAACACCATATACCAAAACTGCTGGGCGTTAGGCTGCTGTTGTGCTGGTTTTGCTTCAATGGTGAATTCATAAATGGGTCGCTTTGGTTGACCATGAGAAATAGAACCAGAAAATTCTTGACTATTCCCCTCTACTAATACACCGACCGTAAAGGCAGTTGGGTCAGCATCGCCATGATTGGCATAATGATTGACAAACACCTGATATTTTCCTTTTGGTGCGCCTCCAGCAGGCCAGTAAATGTTTTCTACTGGCTCTTTTGATTGCCGTCCACTTGCGTTCATATCAACGTCAAGTTCGCCTCCTGATTGCGATCGCTTGTGCGAGTAATAAATCTCCTCTCCTGATGGATCGATACAATGTATATCTAAATCGTTGTAGTTATTCCATAAGAGAGAAAGCTGAACATCCCCTGTTTTAGCTCCCTCTCTTTGCAGTCGTTTAGTCAGTTCTGGATTAAACACAAGTGCAGGTGTCGAGGCTTCTTGTTGTGTTTGTGGCAGCATTGTCCAAGATAAGAACCATTCACCCAATAACCATCCGATTAGGCAACCAAAAGCCCCTAATAAGCCGAATAAGAGAACCTTTTTCCAACTTGATGATTGTCTCATGATCGCACCTCTCCTTCAACTGAACCAAAGTTAATTTTCGTGCCAACCGCAAGCTTGATGCTGCGCCCAGGATCGATTTGCTTTTGCTGCCCGATAGGTAAAGTAGCTATCCAAAATTGATTGGAACAGTTTTGCAACCCTAAAATGCTGGGATCTTTGGGATTAGCATTCACTTCAGCGACTATTCCATTAGCACTTTGCGCCACCAACCCAGGAATTTCCCCTGCCTGCAACCGAGTCCCGACAGTTAAAGGAATTGTCTTCTGCTGAATCCGCAGCGAAAAGGGAGCTTGAGGTAGGATAGGTGGATTGTAATACTGAGTCGCCCAATTCTGAGAACGAATTGGTGAAAGTTGCCGAGCTTTCAGAATGGCTGCCATTAAGAAGGTATAAGCTAAAATTCCGGCAAAGGCAGTGACGAGATTGCTGATAGCACCAGAAGCGTTCCAAAGGGCGTGCAGTGCTGATGCTGTCAAGTAGCCTATAGCCAAGATTGACCAACGTCTAGACGGTTTCAGGACGCTTAAGCCAATGAAATAACCAAAATAGCCGCTATAAGCCATGTGTCCGGCTACAGAACCAATAATTCGAGGAATGAGTAATTGTATCCCGATTAATTCTCCTGCGCCTTCCCCTGCCTGAGTTGCTACCTGCTGAATCGCTCCAGGCACATACTGTCCCAGGGTTTCTAGGAGGGTAAAGCCAGCAGCAGAGGCAGTTGCTAAGAGAATGCCATCAAGGGGTTCCCAGACACCCACTCGCTCTCGCCAAGGGGTTCTGAGCATTCGTCCTATCCCCAGCGCAAGGAAGACAGGTATGGCTTTGAGGAGTTCTTCTGCCATGCCTGCACCAAAAAAATAGTGGATAAACGAAGAAAGAAATCCTATTTCTGTTCCTTCTGTCGGTATTTCTCCTGGCAGGATTTGACGGAAAACCAAGATAAATAGCGACCAAATAGGACTGAGCAAGAGTAAAACGGTAGTTATTGCCGATCCTATCAGCAACCACCAGGGTTTTTGTTTGCCGCCCAATTGATAGACGAAGTAGTAGCCTGCCCCAATCAGATAGACTGCTAATAGGGCATTGAATAGGTCAGGATTACCGATCGCAGCAAATAGTCCGACGACTAATAAGACGGTAAGGACACCTGGTATCAGGTAAGCTTTTTTAAATAAATCCTGCCTTGTTGCGATGATGGGCAGCATTTGACTTAAATGAAGGGAGTCGCCAGGTTGGATATTTAAAGGACGACCAGGAAGTCCTGGATTGCTAACTTGACATTCAAAGACGAATTCTACACCCTGCTGACCGAGAGAAATGCGATCGCCTAATTGTAATGTCCGACAACCTTGCAGTCGCTGGTTATTAATATAAGTGCCATTGGAACTCCCTAAATCACAGATTTGCCAAGAAGGGGGACTTCCTGAAGGCATGACGGGACGAATTTCTAGATGGCGGTTAGAGACTCCTGGATAATTGGTGGAGTTGAGAACAATTTGACAGTTTGGCTCTCGTCCAATGACAAGAGATTGATTAGTTAATAAGGGATGATGAGTAGGGGCAGTGTGAGCGGCTGCTTTAGGGTAAATTTGTCTTAAATAAGCGTTGTACTGAGGTTGTTGTGTCATTGGATTTGCCTATTTTCATTGAGGTAAGTGAGGTATTTCTTTATAAATAAAAAATTGGTAATGGCTGCAAAGGACAATTGGCTCTTCTCGACTTTGTGTGATAATTTTTGCTTATGGAATCGTGAAATACTTATCGGGTAACACTTTTAGGACTATTTTGTCGAAGAGACTATCAGTATAGACCTCGTTTCCATACAGAAACCAGAAGAGCCGACAATTTAATTTAAGGACAGAAATTTCCTTCCGGTACTGCCCACAAAAAACCTTGAGTAGAGCTTGACAAAGTTTAGGATCGTAGTAAACTGAATGACTGTACTGGGTAAAGATTTCTTTGATTTTTTGTCCTGGTAAGTTGTTCATATTTTTTAACACTCAATTGAAGATTAGTGAAATAGTGAAATAGAAGATTATTCTGTATAATTTTTATAATCTTTAAACTTATAGTCATTGACTCCTGGGAAAACCAAAAACTTAATGGCATTAACCTTATAATTATCACCAGAGCATTCCATTTCATCAGACTTTTCAAATTCAAATGCTGTTCTTGTTACACAAAATGAAAAATCATCAGCTCCCCACTTAATATTGTTTATTTGTCCATGAATGTAGATATCTCCTCGCTCGTTAAAATCTACCAAAACTTTTGTACATTCTCCTTTTTTAATATTCCACCATCCTCTTGATTTCCATCCGTCTCCGTCCCAATACATAATTGCAGCATCAATTATGTCATTAGAAGTTTGATTGCAAAGGTTTAAATAAGTATCTCCAGATATATTAAGATTATTCTCCAGATTATTCTCAACATTTTCTAGAGTATTTTGAAAATTTTGTACTTGATTATAAAGCAAATTTCTCTTATTTGTAATATTCTCAACTTTTTGATTATGTTCAGTTATAAGATTCTCAACTTCTTGATCATGTTCAGTTGTCAGATTCTTGATTTTTTTATTATGTTCAGTTATCAAATTTTCAGTTTTTTGATTATACTCAATTGTAAGATTGTTCAAATTTTCAGTAAGATTGCCCATTTGTTGATTTTTTTGATAAGCATAAATTCCAAGCAAAAAAGCTGCTAATGCTGAGATGCCAGCCAATATAGAAACAAAATTGGCAGCAAACTTATGGGCTGATTTCTGATTAATATTTTGCTGTTGTCTGGCTGTTGTTATTGCCTCATTTAGCTTGCCTACTTCTTGTTTCCATTGCTGTATTTCTTGCTCGGATTGATCTAATTTTTTTTCATATTCTTCTCTTTGTTTTTGCTCTTTTTCTGCTTGTTGTTGTCGTTCTAAAATTAATTGTTGTTGACTCTGAAAGTCATTTTTAGTTCTTGGTTGGGAAATCACCCCTAATGCTAATCCCCAAGAATCTACAGCCCAGTAAGCAGATTCCTCAGCTATTCCTAGCTCATCTTGTAATCGCTTTGTAAGCTTGGATAAAATAACTGCTTGAGGAATCTGATTCTGGGATTTTAGTAACTCGGTAGCCACGCCTTTTTTAAGAGCATTCACTAAAAGAAAGACTTCCTTGCTATATTGCCCACAAAAGTCCTTTAGTAATCCTTCACAGCGTTGATGGTTGTCAGAAACATCCTGTCCGTACTGGGTAATAATTTCACAAAGCTTTTGTCTAGGTAACTCGTTCATAGGTCTTTTCCTGCGCTCAGGTTTTCGATGTAACCACTAATTTGAGCTTTAGTTCCACACCAAGGACAGGTATGAAAGCTACCCTGCTCACCTCCGCAAGACACTTTATTACAGCGAGAGAATAAAGAACCCCCGCATTTAACAAAGCTCTTTTGTTCGCAGTAAGGACAACCTGGATAAGTATCATCTACCACGATATTAGGAGTAGTCATGGGGTTTCTCTCATTTTCAGTCTTTAGCATTAGACCTTAAGAATAAATAAACTTTACAGATAAAACTCTTTCTACCCTTTTGAGAAAAGGTGAAACATGATTAAGTGTAAAACTTATTTATGCTTACTACGGTGGAATAGGTGTTGGTACTTGGGATGGTGTTGTTTCTGGTGGGGGAGAGGAGGTATTGGAAGGACTATTGAGAGGTTGAGATTGACCTTTCTCTCCGCTCTTTGGCTCTTTCAGTTCATTCAACATCTTCTCAACCTTATTAAGACGAAAAAAAAGGTAACTACTGAAGGCATTACTAATTAAAAAAGTACCCATTATTAAACTAAAGCCCCATATAAAACCCCAATAAACGGCTTTTTGAATTGTGTATTGTTGTTGTTTTAGATCATTTACCTTACTCTCAAATACCGAGATATTCTCTTGTTGTCTCATGTTGGACTCCTCAACTAATATAACTTTCCTATCTAAATCTTCTACACGGTCTGTTAGATAGTCCCGATCATCTTCCTCAAGTCTTTTAATCATGCCCAGAGTGATGTCATCTCCGCTGCCTTTTTCTGAAGTCTCTTGAAGAAATCCTTCTAATTTTTGTCGGACTTCTTCAGTCAGATTTGACTTGAACATCTGTCGATAATCTTGACCAATTTTAAAAAATCCTTCATCAGTAGAAAAAGAATTAGAATAGCCATCAGTAGAAACCAGAATTAAAGCAGGTATTTCTTTGGGCGTACCTTGTGGATACAGTTTTATATGAACCTGAAATTCATTCCATGCCTTATTCATACAGAGTGAAGTTGTCTCATTGGCAATTAGGTTGGGATCCCGCTCCAAAGGTCGAGTCGTATTTCCCTTAGAATCCACCTCAAGAATGTCCCCATCACCTAACTGAATATAGACAATGAAAAACTCGGTAACTAAAACTGCCAAGACGGTGGCCCCATAAGCGAGAAAATAATTATTTTCAACGGCTTGCCAAGCAGCTTCTCCATCTTTATCAACAAGAATCTGTTTCTCTTCATCAGTAAAGTTGGGTTTATTAGTTAATTTTTCTTCATCATTTTCTGACAAACCCAAATCTTTGTTGACAGCTTTTCTCCACTCATTGACAAGTCGCGGTGGTAGAAGTCTTTGGGCTGCATCTTTCAGTGCTGAGAAATTAATATCACTCGATTGACTGCTCAAGAAAAATTCTTGAATTACTTTAATTGCCGTTTCAACAGCAAAACGAGAGCCTCTATCGCTGCGAAAACTTTTGGCACTGCCATGGCCATCTGATACAGCCAAAATCAATGGCAAACCGATGCCTGATTCTGGAAACCAGCGAATGGCATCCTGATTGGGCAATCCAGAACGCACATGAGAGGCTCCTCTGACAGATTCACCAAGGCACCGCCATTTTAGTTGGGGTATATTTTCTTTCATGAGTCCTCCATTTCACCAGACATCAGATGCACTATCGATAACATTTTGAGGCACTGGAATTGGGACATTTCCGCCTCCAAAATTAGAGTTTTTGGTTTGACTGCTAGGAGAAGAGGCAGCTTTTAAAACAACAGTAGAAACCCATTTAATCTGTTTGACTAGATTTTCGGGACTATTAGATTGAAGAGGCCTTAGTTCTGAGTGTCCAATAAACTTTTGCAATGGTTCATGATCTGCATCTCCACCAACTGCGATTGCAATTCGTACAGCCTTCTTGCCCCAAGGCTGTTCCATCAAGTGTCTCAGTCCACTGCTAAAGTCGTCAGTCGGCTGACCGTCAGAAATCAGCACTAAAACAGGGGGAAGCGCCCGGTCAGTCATGGGCGGTATTTTAAGTTGGTCTGCAACCATAGAGAGGGCTTTACCCATATCTGTGACACCATCAGCGGTCAAATCTGTCCACTTAAAATTTTCAACTGGTGTAGGTTGAGCTATGTGCCACTGCGCTCCACTAGAAAATTTAAGGGCGCGAACTAATACTTGTGCATTGGGATTCTCATTTGCTTCTTTTTGCATTAAGGGAATTGCTTCACGAATGGCTGTATTGAGAACCTGGATTTTGCCGTTTACAGACATAGAACCAGAACAATCACAAATCCAGATAAAATGTAAGGGGCGGCTTGACAACCCTTCACCTGGTAGTGGCATATTCAATATCTCCTTGATTCAGTAAAAAAAGTGGATTTCTAAACAGGGAATAACATTTCAAAGACGAATCTCACCTTCTGCTTTGCCGAAGTTGATCTTTGTTCCTACAGCCATAGTTGCACTGCGTCCTGGTTCGACATCCTTAACTTGATTATCAGCCGTAGTGCAGAGCCATTTTTCTTGCATAAGATTTTTAATTCCCCAAATATTAGGATCATTGGGATGTCGAGTGACTTCAGCGACTGGTTGAGAAAAGTCAAACAATTTTACATTAATATGATGGGGAAATAGCTTGGTATCATGATTCAACATAATGATATTTTTGTCAATGCGAATTCGAGGGGGCAAGCGAATTTCTTTCTGACATGACCAACAAGGGTTAGGTTTACCGCCTGATGCTTTTATTACATCAGGATCGTAAAAGTTCTCAGCACCACAGTGAGGACAGTAGATGATAGAATCGCGCAAGTTTACCATTGCTCCCCGCCACTCTGACTCCCTGACGCGGCCATTTTCTGGGTCTTGAATACCTTTAGTAAATGCCTTGGTAAACAGTTCGCGGAGAAATTGTGGATAAATAGGCCAGAAGGCAAGGGCATTATCATGGTAGCCACGTACTGGTGCATTGGAATTGTCTTTGGGGTCAAAAATGAACACCGCCTCAGTCCCATAAAGCTTATTCATCGCTGGAGCGTCCAGACATTTGATTTCGGTTTCTTTCTTTCCTTCCAAGGGGTGATGGATCATTAACATATAGAACAGTAAAACTGCCAAAGAGTACAAATCCGTTTGCGTACTCGGTCTCGCTTGTTCAGTAATGATTTCTGGTGCTATAAAGCGTGGTGTTCCCATAACACCACCTTCTTGATCCCCATTGATGGTGACGTTATCGTTATCACAGATTAAAACATCCCCAGTGTTGGGATTAAAGAAAACATTACCGAAAGAGATATCGCGGTAACATAACCCTTTGGTATGAAGTTGAAAAAAGCCATCGGCCAGTTCAAATCCTGCGGTTGTTAAAGCTCTGAA
Source organism: Microcystis sp. LE19-131.1A (assembly GCF_027532015.1). Classification (NCBI taxonomy): domain Bacteria; kingdom Bacillati; phylum Cyanobacteriota; class Cyanophyceae; order Chroococcales; family Microcystaceae; genus Microcystis; species Microcystis sp. LE19-131.1A. The sequence continues at coordinate 12,573 of NZ_JAPZSS010000021.1, forward strand.
GGTGGGTTCTGGTTTAATGCGCCGTTTCATTAGATCGACAAAGCCTTTATATTGAAGTTCTCGCAATGGCATGACATAGCCAAACCCTTCTATGCCAGGCTCTGATACAATATCTATAGGCCACAGAAAGCGATCACTCGGTGCGCCAGAATGGATCGCCGCCTCAAGCCGTTCGTACTGGCGAGGATCTGCCTGAATGGAGTGGGAGTAATACCATTTCAGCGCTACAGGTTGACCGGCTAAATTAGCTCGATAGACTTCTCCTTGACCGCCACCGCCAAGTAATTGCTCTACCGTGCAAGGGGTTTGAGAAGATTCTGTATGGACTGTCTGTCCAGATTTGAGTAGGTCACTCACCTTGTTCCTCCTTTTTAGGGTAACTTAAGCAAATGGAATGTTTTTGAAGGTGATTCTTCTTTCTTGTAGCTCAAGTAAATATAATTAATTCACTCCTGTTACATTTTTTTACTAAAAATTTGGTTCTTCGGTTTGTGTTATGCAATGGACGGGGGTTATAAGGGATGTAACCTTTATATAGAAAGGCATTTGGCAATTTTTCTCAATTGTTTTCGATCTAGAACGAACTAATCAATTAAGTCTCTTGCCAGATAAGGATTTAGTCGATTTATGCCCCCCCTATCGAACCATACCAAGTAACGAAGAACCATTTCTTGGGTAATTATTGCCTAACCTACCCGCTCAATAGTCTTAACTTTTAATCCGATGGAGGGGGATTTTCTGCGCTTGGCGATCGAGTTTCTGGGGGAGTATCTTCTCCGATAGTTTTTTCTGGGGGCAAATCTTCCTCTGGGGGGGAATTTTCTTCACTTTTTGAGCGAGTTTCTGGGGGAGTATCTTCTCCGATAGTTTTTTCTGGGGGCAAATCTTCCTCGGTAACTTCAATAATCACCGTTTCGCTAACAGCAATAGTTTCGACTTCAACAGTTGCGACAGGTTCAGTCGGGGGAATTTCTGGGGCATTTTCGGAGGGTTTGATCTCTTCCGTTGCCAAATCAAAATCATCAAAATCATCGAAATCATCGAAAGTTTCATCATCATCAATAATTTCTGCGGCTTTTTCCCCAATTTCTGTCACTGATTCTGTAATAGTTTCCCCGATAGCTGCGGCTTTTTCGGCAACGGGGGCAACCGTTTCTTGAGCTTTTTCCTCAATTTCTGTCACTGATTCTGTAATAGGTTCCCCGATAGCTGCCGCTGTTTCGACAACGGGATCAACCGTTTCTTTAACCTTTTCTTTAACTTTTGCTGCTACTTTCTCAGGTTTAGCTTTAGTTTTAGGGGATTGAGGGGGAGTAACTTTCCCCAGACGATTGCCTAACCAACCGACAATAGTAAATAATTTAACCGGTTTGTCGGGATAAAAAAGTGCTTGTCTGAGTTTGAGAGTTTGCCAAGCAAAAGCAATAAATAATATGGCCGCGGCAGCTTGTCCGAGGAGGATAGCGCCTGTAATCCTTCCCGCGCACAACCAGAGGACAAGGGCATAGAATAATCCTACCGCACTCCAGAGAAAATCATCTTGACGGTGGCGATCGGGGGCGATAAAAGCGGTGGTGAGGAGGTAGAGACTACTTAATCCCACCACGACCGCTAGGATATAGGGCAACATTTGCGATTCTCCTTTGACATTTCCTTTTTTATTGTGCGTTATTTGGGGTCGATCGAGTCTATTTTTTGATTAATTTGGGAAATTATCGAGTCAGATAGTCTTTACCAGTGTTTATGAATAGCCAGCGTTAATATTAGGAAATTCTGGGTTTATCCTCTGCTGCTTGTGCTGATCAGATTAAACAAGCTTTCGGATCAAATGATTAAGTTTTGGTCTTTAACAAGCAAAGGAAAATTAGCAACCCTTGATCAACCCACAGACAAACTGTTATCTTTAGTAATTAGTGCCGATGGTAAATATTTAATTATTGGTAGTGCTGACAAAACTGTAAAAATCTGGCAAAATAGGTAATAGTGACACCTCAAGATAAGTAAGTAGTTATAATTAAATTGAAGATAAATTTCGCTTCTGATCCCCCCTGCCCCCCTTAATAAGGGGGGTGCCGATTCCCCCTTAGTCCCCCCTTGATCAGAGGGGTGTCTGACAACTTTTAACACCTACCTACTTAACTGCTATAATTAGAAACTCATGCCGACAATATTTTATTGGGGAGAAGATGAATTTGCTATCAACCAAGCGGTGAAAAATCTGCAAGCAAAACTTCTTGATCCCAATTGGATACAGTTTAATTATGATAAAATTAATGGTGATCGCAATGAGGCAATTATCGAGTCCCTCAATCAAGCGATGACTCCAGTTTTCGGCATGGGAAATCGTTTAGTTTGGTTAGCCGATACGGTTATTTGTCAACAATGTTCCGAGGATATTTTTAAGGAATTACAGCGCACTTTGCCCAATTTACCCGAAAATTCCTATCTGTTATTAACCAGTGCCAAAAAACCCGACTCCCGCTTAAAATCGAGCAAGTTTATCCAAAATCAGGCAGAGGTTAAAGAATTTGAACTAATTCCGCCTTGGAAAGTCGAGGAAATTGCCCAAAGAGTTAGGGAAATTGCCAAAGAAGTGGGGGTAAAATTAACCCCCGATGCGATCGAACTCTTAGCAGAATCAGTGGGAAATAACAGCCGCTTGTTGTGGATGGAGTTAGAAAAACTGCGTTTATTTAAAAATAATTCGGCGGGAACTATTGACAAAAAGGACATTTTAAGCTTAGTCAATGCCAGCAATCAAAGCAGCCTACAGTTAGCTAGTGCGATTTTAAAACGGGAGACAGGCAAGGCCCTCGAATTAGTCAATGAATTATTAAATCGTAACGAGAACCCCTTGGCTATCACCGCCACCCTAGGGGGTCAATTTCGCACTTGGGCAATAGTAAAATTAAAAATTGAAGAAGGAGAAAAAGACGAGAAAAATATCGCCGCCGCCGCCGAAATTGCCAATCCCAAGCGACTATATTTCATTCGCAAAGAGATACAATCCTTTTCTTCTAAGCAACTTCTCGCCACCTTGCCCATACTTCTGGAATTAGAATATCGTCTCAAGCGGGGTGCAGAACCTTTGGCAACTTTGCAAACAAAAATTATTGAACTTTGTTGTTTATTGGTGACTTAATACTCTTCCTTGCTGTTCAGAAATCCTCTAGAATAAGATTCTAGAGACTTCTCAAGAACCACAATGACCGATGATGCCATCCCTAGTCTAAATTTAGCCATCTCTAGTTTAGCCACGAGTAATAATTTCGCCCGTTGGGTGACGAAAGCACCCCTACCGGGGGGATATGTGCATCATGACTGTGAATGGACCGAGAGTCTAGCCACGGAATGGATGGCATGGCAGGAAATGTTCTGTCTGGAAAAAATGCCGACCTTGCCGATGTTAGAGCAATTAGAGGGAAATTCCCGACCTAAACTGACTCTTTCGGGAGAAGGCAGCAGTTATGGAGGTCGATTAATGCAGAAACTAGGTATTAGTCTCTGGCAATGGTTATTTCAAGCATCAATTGGTCAAAGTTTCGCCCAAAGTCAGGGAATCGCTCTCGGCAAAAATCAGCCCCTGCGAATTCGCTTGGAATGTCGCAATCCCTATTTAATTCTGCTGCCCTGGGAAATTATGCAGCAAGCGGGTAAACAGGCTATATCTCTGCATCCGAATATACTCTTTAGCCGGACCACCAGCGATGTGGAACCACTACCACCGATAAAACCGAGTAATAGTCTCAATATTCTCTTAGTTATCGGCGAAAAACAGATTAAAACCGCCGCTAGTTCCCTCAACCTCACCGCCATTAATACCGATGGAGAAACTAATCCCGACCAGGCACTGGAATCCGAGGCCGCCAATCTCATCCGGTCTATCTCCCCTGGGGGCAGTGGTTCCCTCCAGAATTGGGGAGTGAAAGTCAAAGTCGATACCCTAATTCGACCGGGGGCCGAAGAACTGACCAAGGCCTTGGATACGGGTAAATATAAAGCTTTTTTCTACGCTGGTCACGGAATCGCCGCCCCCAATGGCGGTTCCCTATTTCTGCGGCCGGGGGAACAGCTAAACGGGACGGAGTTAGCCCAAGCTTTGGTGAGAAATCAAGTTATTTTAGCGGTTTTTAATGCCTGTTGGGGGGCTTATCCCGCTAAATCGGGTCAGGAGATGATTCCCCGCAGCAGTCTGGCGGAAGTCTTGATTCACCATGGCGTTCCCGCAGTTTTGGCCATGCGAGATGCGATCGCAGATCGCGAGGCCTTGAGTTTTATCGAAATTTTTACCCGCAGCCTCCTCGGGTTCAAAGACAAAGAAGCGCAGATGTCCAAGTTGTTTCCCGGTCCGAGAGTCCCTATCGATCAGGCCGTTCGTATCGCCAGGCAGCAGTTATTAACCCTCTACAAGTACAATCAACCCGCTTGGACTTTGCCGATTCTCTATATGCACCCAGAATTCGACGGGCAATTGCTGCAAACCCTTGATGAGACTCAATCACCGACGGTTATGCCCAATATCTCCGGAACCATGCCCGCCGCTTTCTTATACTATCTTGATCGTCCCGAAAGAAAATGGTCAATCCGTGGTGGTGCCATGAATATAGGACGGGACATGGAAAATGATCTACAGATTACTGAAAAATGGGTTAGTAAAAACCATTGTCGGATAATTTGCCGTAAAAATGCCGATTATCCAGACTATCAATACTTTCTCGAAGATTTCTCCCGTTTTGGTACTTTTATCTACCAAGATGGCCACTGGAAGCAGGTACATAACCAAGAAGTTCCCCTAGAGTCCGGTTTACAGATTCGCTTCGGCAGTTGCCAAGGCCAAATCCTCGCATTTGTGGTGGAATAATTAGGGTTGGCTGAAAAAGTTTGTCGTCGGGGTGGGGTGTGGGGTGTGGGGTGTGGGAAGAATAAATAGAAATAATCTCCTGTCTCCTGTCTCGGAGTCTCCTGACTCCTGCCTTCGTTAACTAAGTTTTTGCTTCCTCTTTCAGGGAATAAATTGGTTTAAACCAACCTTTGCGCCAGAAGTAGAAAATTAAGCCCCCCGCTACGGCTAACATGACTAACCAGACAAGGAAATAACTCCATTCTCCTTTTAATTCTGGCATATTCTCGAAGTTCATGCCATAGACACCAACGATAAAAGTTAAGGGAATAAAAATCGTCGAAATTACGGTTAAAAACTTCATAATTTCGTTTAATTTATTGCCCATAGTGGACATATAAACATCCATCAAACTCGCCGCTAATTCTCGATAAGCTTCGATAATTTCCAGAATTTGAATGACGTGGTCGTAGGAATCACGAAAATAAATTTGTACTTCATCGCTGACTATACCATGATGGTCACGCATCAGTAAATGTAGGACATTTCGCATCGGCCAAATTAAGCGACGCAGTGCCAATAATTCCCGACGGACATCATAGATTTCCTGCATGGTATCTCGATCAGGATTACTAATGATCATATCTTCCAACGCCTCAATCCGATCTTCGTAGTGTTCTACCACGGGAAAATAACCATCGATAATCGTGTCTAATAATAAATAGGTTAAATAATCCGCCCCCGATTTCCGTACTCGTCCCTGGGAAGTGCGAATTCGATCTCTGACTATCTCAAAACAGTCCTGTAATTCCTCCTCTTGAAAACTTAAAAGATAGCGTTTTCCCAAGACAAAACTCACCTGTTCCGTATCAAACCCGCTTTCATCTTCCTTCAGTCGCACCATCTGAGAAATCACTAACAATTGATTGTTATAGTCCTCTAACTTGGGACGCTGCGGCACATTAACCACATCTTCTAATAACAAAGGATGCAGATTAAAAATTTCTCCCACCTGTTTTAAAACCGTCTCACTACCTAACCCTTGAATATCCATCCAAGACACGGTATTTGTGCCAATATAGGGGGCGCAAGCATTGGGAGTAATATCCACCTTGCGAACGGCGTTATCTTCATCGTAGTCAATTAAAATAATCCGCGAGGGTTTGGCATCCGGCTCGATAATTAATGTCCCTGGTTCACTACCCGGTTCATCATAAAAATAATCGAAGTAGTCTTCTTCCTCGTCTCCATCGGTATCGGGACGGTGGTTAACGAATATATCCGGTTGTAGTTGGGTCATAAGCTTACAACAATCTGGCTAGTTTGGGCAATAAGAAAACAGAAAAGTTAAAAAATTTAATTTGCCTAAAGTTACTATCTATCGCCATGAGATTACATTGACATACTCCCACCGTCAAGCTACGCTGTGACGGGGGATTCTTTCCACATCGCTGTTAGAAATTCCTTGTTCAACGAGACAACTTAGATTCTCAATGTCTCCACTGAAAACCCAGAGGTCGGACTCTCCCAAGGCGTTTGGGTCGGTTTCTGTTTGCCCAACAGTACCGTTGAGATGATTTCCCAAATATTGCAACCCTTTTTTAAGAATATTTATTGCTGCATTATGATCCCTATCTAAGACTGTTTGACAATTGGGACATTGATGAGTTCTAGTGCTTAAGGTTTTTTGAACTCTCGTCCCACAAACTGAACAATCTTGAGTCGTGAAATGTGGTGGTACAGCAACACAAACAATCCGATAAATCTTGGCAAAATAATTCAACCATTCAGTGAATTGATACCAAGAAGCATCACTAATCGACTTGGCAAGTTTACGGTTTTTGACTAAGTTTCTTACCTTTAAAGCTTCATAGACTACCAAATCATTAGACTGGACTAACGCCAAAGCGTCTTTAATTGCTTTGTCTTTACGTTGTCTTGATACTTTAAGATGAAGTCTAGCCACTTTTATCCGTTGCTTGTGATAGTTGTTAGACTGTTTCTTTCCTTTACGAAACTTTTTGGATAATCGTCGTTGTGCTTTTTTTAGTCGTTTTTCTGACTTTCTTAAATAACGTGGATTCTCTACTATATTGCCTTGAGCGTCGGTATAAAATTCCTTTAACCCTAAGCCAATTCCTGTTATTTGTCCCGTTGGTTTATGGTATTCTTGCCGTTCTACGTCAATCAAAAACTGGCAATAATAACCATCGGCACGTCTCACAACTCTTACCCGTTTAATCTGTTGTTCTGAATAATAAACTAAGGTTTTCTGACTACACCATAAATCAAATTCTCCTGCTTTAAAACCATCAGTGAACTTGATTTTACGTCTATCATCAGATAGTTTGTAACCCGTTAGTTTATACTCAACCGAACGGCTATGCTTTTTAAACCGAGGAAAACCCTTTTTCCCCGGTATCTTAGCATGACAATTCTGGTAAAACCTATTAATTGATTGCCAGGCTCTATCAGCAGCCGATTGACGAGCTTGAGAGTTTAACTTATTAACATAAGGTGTCTCTTTATTGTTAGCTAGTACCGCACAAAGCTTTTGAAGATCATTCCGGGTTGTTCCCTTATTGTCCATCCAATAACGAACACAAGAGTTACGCACAAACTGAGAAGTTCTAATAGCTTCATCAAGTCTTTGGTATTGTTCTGGTGTCCCGTTTTTTAACTTGGCTTCTACGACTAGCATTGATTAATCCTCGACCCTGGATCAATTAAGTATAACACAGTTTACCTACAAATGGTAGAATTAAAATCGTGCTTCGCAGTCAATATCCTGGTCGGATTTCATCCCCCGCAAAGGTTGATGTCTTGTCAAAAAATTTAGCGGGGGCATTCATCCGACATTTTAGGTAAACTGAAGATTGTTTACTGATTTATTCCCTCCTGATAATTGTCAACGATGAGATTAATCGGGAGAATTAGCAATATTGACGGCCAAAATTTATGGAATCCGCCTCTTTTATTCCCCGTCTAGTTATCCCCGTCGGTGATCCCGCCGGAATCGGTCCTGAAGTGGTGTTAAAAGCGATCGCCGATTCCCCAATCTCGTCCGGTTGTCAGATTACTCTAATTGGCACCAGAACGCTTCTCGAAAAAGCCTATCACGATCCCCATCTTCTTGATCGCTTTTCTCTGATCGATTTGCCCTACAATCAAGAAAAAATCGTTTGCGGGCGTGGGGATGCCCATAGTGGTGAAATTAGCTTTCTTTACCTGCAAGAAGCCATAAAACGCACCCTCAAGGGCGAATTTGACGGTATTGTCACCGGTCCGATTGCTAAATCCTGTTGGCAGTTGGCCGGTTATGATTTCCCCGGTCAAACGGAGGTTTTAGCTACCATGGCGGGAATTAACCGTTATGGGATGCTATTCGTCGCTAAATCCCCTCACACCGGCTATAACTTACGCACTCTCCTCGCCACTACCCATATCCCCCTGCGAGCAGTTCCTGATACTCTTAACCCCGATCTGATGACCCGAAAACTAGACCTATTGATCGAGTCTTTAAAGCTAGATTTCGGTATCGATCGCCCCAAAATCGCCATATCCGGCCTTAATCCCCACAGTGGCGAAGCGGGAAAACTGGGAAGGGAAGAAAAGGACTGGTTACAGCCTTGGTTGCAGTCAATGGGACAAAAATACCCACAAACCCAATTAATCGGCCCTGTCCCCCCCGATACCCTTTGGGTGGAACCGGGACGCGCTTGGTTTAGCGGTGCAGGGCAAACCGCCGACGCATATCTGGCATTATACCACGATCAGGGTCTAATTCCCTTGAAATTAATGGCTTTTGACTGTGCTGTTAATACTACCATCGGTTTACCTTTTGTTCGCACCTCTCCAGACCACGGGACGGCTTTTGATATCGCCGGCCTTGGCATCGCTAGGGCTCAGAGTATGCAAGCGGCGATCCAATTAGCGATCGAATTATGTCAGCAGCGGTACAACCAGAGAACTAAACTAGAGATATAGCGCTCGATAGGAGACAATTGGATATGGGTATCGCTTCAGTTAACCCTGCCACTGGCGAAATTCTCAAGACTTTTACCCCTCTAACCTCGGAGGAATTGGCGGCGAAATTGGCCCTAGCTGAGACAACTTTTCAGCAGTATCGCCGCACCGCCATCAGTAAACGGGGACAGTGGTTACGGCAAGCGGCGGATATTTTGGAACGGGATCAAGTAGCATTGGCTAAAACCATGACTTTAGAAATGGGGAAACCGATCAAGTCAGCGATCGCAGAAGTCCTCAAATGTGCCTTGGTTTGTCGTTTTTATGCCGATAATGCCGCCGGTTATCTGGAAGATGTGTTGATTGCCACCGATGCTAGTCGCAGTTTCGTCCGTTATCAACCTTTAGGGGTAATTTTAGCGGTTATGCCCTGGAATTTCCCTTTATGGCAAGTATTTCGCTTTGCTGCCCCCGCTTTGATGGCCGGAAATGTCGGCCTACTCAAACACGCTTCTAATGTCCCCCAATCAGCTTTAGCGGTGGAAAGAATTTTATTAGAAGCCGGTTTTCCTGAAGGCGCTTTTCAAACTCTTTTGATCGGGGCCGATCGCGTTAGTGATTTAATTAACGATGAACGGGTAAAAGCCGCCACTTTAACCGGTAGTGAACCGGCGGGGATCAGTTTAGCAGCCGCCGCCGGAAAACAGATCAAAAAGGTGGTTTTGGAGTTGGGAGGTAGTGATCCTTTTATCGTTTTAGATAGTGCCGATATCGAGGTGGCAGCGGCTACGGCAGTGACGGCAAGATTGTTAAATAATGGTCAGACTTGTATCGCTGCCAAACGGTTTATTGTTATGGAAACTGTCGCCGATCAATTTGAACAGTTATTGGTGGCTAAATTCCAAGCTTTAAAAGTTGGTGATCCCCTCGATGAAGCTGTTGATATTGGTCCTTTGGCCACGCTATCGATCGTCTCGGAAATTGCCGCTCAGGTGGAAAAAACCGTCGCTATGGGTGGTAAAGTTCTTGTGGGGGGTCAACGTTTAGAGGGGAAAGGTAACTTCTATCTACCGACGATTTTAACCGATATTCCTGCTGGTTCTCCGGGGGAAAAAGAGGAATTTTTTGGACCGGTGGCTTTACTATTTCGAGTCAAAAATATCGAGGAAGCGATCGCTTTAGCTAATGATAGTCCCTTTGGTTTGGGTTCTAGTGCCTGGACGAATAACCCCGCAGAAATTGAGCGTTTAATTACCGAAATTGAGGCCGGTTGTGTGTTTATTAACGGTATGGTTAAATCCGATCCTCGTTTACCCTTTGGGGGGATTAAACGTTCCGGTTTTGGTCGGGAATTAAGTGTGGAAGGTATTCGCGAATTTGTCAACGTTAAAACTGTTTGGATTAAGTAATTCAGTTATCAGTTATCAGTTATCAGTTATCAGTTATCAGTTAGAAAAGCCTTATATTAACTTAATCTTTTTATAAAAATATGCCGCGTATTATTGATAATATTGAGTCCCATTTATTGCCAATTTTACGCGAAAGTTTATTAGCATCCCAACGCGCTGATTTTTGCGTGGGTTATTTTAATTTGCGCGGTTGGCAGTCCATTGATACCTATATTGATCACTTTCTCGGTGGTGATTTGTCCTGTTGTCGTCTGCTGATTGGTATGCAGCAAGCACCCCAGGAATTACTACAGCAATCCCTGTCTTTATTGAAGCGCTCAAATGATATAGATAAGGCTACTTGCGCTCGTTTAAGAAAACAAATTGTTCAGGATTTTTGCCAACAATTAACTTGGGGGAATCCTAGCAATCGAGATCAGGCAGCTTTGCAACGGTTGGGAAAACAAATTCAATCGGGTAAGTTAGTAATTCGCTTATTTTTGGGCTATAATCTCCATGCTAAATTATACCTTATTCATCGACAGGATGTCAATAACCCAACGGTGGGATTTTTGGGTAGTAGTAATCTAACTTTTGCGGGATTACAACAGCAGGGAGAATTAAATATTGATGTCCTTGACCACGATGCTTGTGCCAAATTACAAAAGTGGTTTAATGATCGTTGGTTTGATGCTTGGTGTTGGGATATATCCGAGGATATTGTCAAGGTGATTAACGAAAGTTGGGCCCGGGAAAGTCTGATTCCTCCCTATCATATCTATTTAAAAATAGCTTACCATCTTTCCTTTGAAGCGAGAGCCGGTTTAGCGGAATACAAAATTCCCCGACAGTTTGACCAAGACTTACTAGATTTTCAGAAATCGGCCATTAAAATTGCCGCTCGTTATGTGCAAAGACGCGGTGGGGTACTAATTGGCGACGTGGTGGGGTTAGGAAAAACGCGCATTGCTTCCATTCTAGCATATATTTTGCAGGAAGACTACGATTTAGAAATCTTAATTATTTGTCCGAAAAATCTCCTAACCATGTGGGAGGATTACAGCTATAAATATAAATTAAGAGCGAAAATTATCCCCTTAAGTCAGGTTATGCAGGAGTTACCCAATCTGCGGCGCTATCGGGTAGTAATTATCGATGAAAGTCATAACCTGCGTAATCGAGAGGGTAAACGTTATCGGGTGATACAGGAGTACATTAACACCAATGAAAGTCGCTGTATTCTCTTGACTGCGACTCCCTACAATAAAAACTATCTTGACCTGTCCAATCAACTGCGTTTATTCATTCAAGAGGATACTAATCTCGGAATTCGTCCCGAAAGACTACTAGAATCTCTGGGAGGAGAAATCGAATTTAACCGCAGATACCAATCTGCGGTTAGGTCCCTAGCAGCCTTTGAAAAAAGTGACTCTCCCGACGACTGGAGAGACTTAATGCGTCTCTATATGATTAGACGGACTCGCGGTTTTATCGAAAATAATTATGCTACAGAAGACGAACAGGGTCGTCGGTATCTAAAATTTGCTGATGGGTCGAGGGTTTATCTTCCCCAACGACAACTAAAGACAATTAAGTTTGACCTACAAGACTCGGTTTATGCGCGTTTATATTCGGAAGCAGTGGTGATAACTCTCAACGGATTGAAGTTACCCCGTTACGGATTGGGAAATTATCTAATTAAAGGATGCCAAGGGACAGAAGAGGAAGAAACCATCTTAAAAAGTCTATCCCGTGCGGGTAAAAGATTAATGGGTTTTTGTCGGACGAATTTATTTAAACGTTTGGAGAGTGGAGGGTATGCTTTCCTGCAATCCCTTGACCGTCATATTCTCCGTAACTATATTTTCCTTCATGCCATGGCCAAGAATTTACCCCTTCCCATCGGGAGTCAGGATCCAGCTTTGTTAGACACTCGTTATCTGGATGAGGATTTAGTCACTCAGGGAGAAGATGAAAGTATAGAAACCGAGGACACTGGGGGGATAACCGGGTTAGAAAAAGAGTATCAAAAAAGAGCCGAACAAGTGTATCAAAAGTATAGCGGTGATTATCGCAAGCGCTTTCAGTGGATTAACCCCGAGGTGTTTAAACCCGCATTGAAAAAAGACCTAAAATCCGATGCCTTGGCTTTAATAGCATTATTGCAAACCTGTGGGACCTGGCAGCCGGAGACCGACGAAAAGCTAGAGAAGTTATGGCAGCTGTTAGAGGAAAATCATCCCCAAGAAAAGGTGTTAATTTTTAGCCAATTTGCCGATACAGTCAGTTATTTAGTCACTCAGTTGCAAAATCGGGGAGTGGATAAGATTGCGGGAGTGACGGGAAACTCTGCTAATCCTGCGGAAATGGTCCATCGTTTTAGTCCCCGCAGTAATTCTCAGCAAGTGGGGGAAGAAATACGAGTCTTGGTTGCGACGGATATCTTGAGTGAAGGGTTAAATTTACAGGATTGTGCCATTATCGTTAATTATGACCTACCCTGGGCAATTATTCGCCTGATTCAACGGGCCGGAAGGGTAGATAGAATCGGTCAAAAAGCAAGTCAGATTCTCTGTTATTCCTTTTTACCTGCGGAGGGAGTGGAGAGAATTATTAAACTGCGGACGAGACTATCTCAAAGACTGCGAGAGAATGCGGACGTGGTGGGGACCGATGAGGTATTTTTTGAGGAGGAGATGGATAACCAGACTTTATTGGATCTGTATCATGAAAAATCTGAGGTTATCGATGAGGAGGAGGATCAAGAAGTGGATTTAACCTCGGAAGCGTATCAAATTTGGAAAAATGCGATCGAAGTTGACCCTAGTTTAAAACATACCATAGAGAATCTGCCGGCGGTGGTTTATTCCACCCGTTCCCATACCCCCACAGCAACCCATCCAGAGGGAGTCATGGTTTATCTAAAAACTGCCGGGGGAAATGATGCTTTAGCATGGATTGATACACAGGGAAATAGTGTGACTCAATCCCAATTAACTATTTTACGTTCCGCTGCCTGTCATCCCCAAACTCCCCCGATTCCTCTCCATCCCCAACACCATCAGTTAGTACAAAAAGGTACAGAATTAATCGCGGAGGAGGAAAACAACTCCGGATCTAAATTGGGACGATTGACGGGAGCAAAATTTAAGACCTATGAGCGCTTAAAAAGGTATTCTCAAGATAGTAAGGATGATCTATTTGCTCATGAGGATTTATGCAAGGCTCTCGACCAATTGTATCATTATCCCCTCAGACAGTCGGCTCTCGATTGCTTAAATCGTGGTTTAAGAACTGGTATCTCTGACCAACAGTTGGCCGATTTGGTAGTATCTTTGTATCAAGATGACCGTCTCTGTATTGTTCACGAGGAAGAAACAAATCAAGAACCCCAGATTATCTGTTCCTTGGGTTTATTTCAACCTTCTTAACTCCCCCTTATCAAGGGGGATTTAGGGGTATCTAACCCAATTCAAGTCCCCCTTATCAAGGGGGATTTAGGGGTATCAAACCAATTCAAGTCCCCCAATTCAAGGGGGATTTAGGGGGATCTAACCAATTCAAATCCCCCTTATCAAGGGGGATTTAGGGGGATCTAACCCAATTCAAGTCCCCCTTATCAAGGGGGATTTAGGGGGAGCTAAACCAATTCAAGTCCCCCAATTCAAGGGGGATTTAGGGGGATCTAACCCAATTCAAGGGGGATTTAGGGGGAGCTAACCAATTCAAGTCCCCCTTATCAAGGGGGATTTAGGGGGATCAAACCCAATTCAAGTCCCCCAATTCAAGGGGGATTTAGGAGGATATAAACCAATTCAAGTCCCCCTTATCAAGGGGGATTTAGGGGGATCTAACCAATTCAAGTCCCCCTTATCAAGGGGGATTTAGGGGGATCAAACCTTTTGCTATATTAAATGTATCTCCAATCTCAGCGAAGCGAATTGGATTGGTTCATAATTTATCGATATTTATCCATTATGTCCCTCAACTTCTCCCGGACTCGTGACTTATTATCTAACTTCCAATTTGGGGAACTGTTTATCGAGGAATTGGGATGGTCTCATCCTCGCGCAAAAAAAACTGTTAGTATCACCGTTGACAACCAAGAATATCCCTGTCAACGGATTGCGGAAGTGTCGGGAGTAGCAGTATTAGAGGTGACAACTACCGATATACCCGATGCGAAACTTCGTCGGGACATTCACCAGCAAGTTATCGAAAGAATTGCCGAAAATCTGCTAATTTTCGTCGATGGGGGACGGACACGCAGTTTATGGTACTGGGTAAAAAGAGAGGGAAGTAAAAGTTATATCCGTGACCATCTTTATATAAAAGGACAACCGGGAGATTTATTTCTCGGTAAACTAGCGGAATTAGTCCTCGATATCACCGACTTTGAAGATGGGGAACCCTCCGTGGTGGAGGTGGCCCATCGTTTACAAAAAGGTTTCGATATCGAAAAGATTACCAAGAAATTTTATCAGGAATTTCAGCGAGAGCATTTACAGTTCCTCCCCTTTATCCAAGGAATCGATCGAGAAAGCGATCGAAAATGGTACACTTCCGTTATTCTCAATCGTTTAATGTTCGTCTATTTCCTGCAGCGCAAGGGATTTATCGATAACGACTTCAACTATCTGCAAAACCAATTACAAGCAAGTCAACGACGCGGGAAAAATTTATTTTATCGTCAGTTTCTGCAAACCCTCTTTTTCCAAGCATTCGCTCAACCGGAATCCCAACGAGATGAGACAGTAACTGCATTGGTGGGAAAAGTCAAATATCTTAACGGAGGATTATTTCTCCAACATCCCCTCGAAAATCTTTATCAAAACATTTGTATTGATGACCAAGCATTTGAGAATATCCTCGATTTATTCTCCCGTTACTCTTGGAACCTTGACGACACTCCGGGGGGAAGCGATGACGAAATTAACCCCGATGTTTTGGGATATATCTTTGAAAAGTACATCAACCAAAAAGCTTTCGGTGCTTACTATACCCGTCCGGAGATTACTGAATATCTCTGTGATAGGACGATTAATAAATGGATTGTCGAGAGAAGTAATCAACATTATCCCCGCAAACAATTTGCCAGTATTTCTGAACTACTAATTAATCTCGATTCTCCCCTCTGTCAGCTTCTGATTGAAGATATTCTTCCCCAGCTTTCTATTTTAGACCCTGCCTGTGGTTCCGGTGCTTTTTTAGTGGCTGCGATGAAGACATTAATCGGAATTTATAGCGCGGTGATTGGGACAATTGAACTACGGGGAGACAGTAAATTAAAACAGTGGTTAACAGAGGTAAGAAAATCCCATCCCTCCCTCGGATATTACATCAAAAAAAGAATTATTTCCGATAATCTCTACGGTGTCGATATCATGGAGGAAGCGACGGAAATCGCAAAACTGCGTTTATTTCTCGCTTTAGTTGCTGCCGCACAATCGGTGACAGAATTGGAACCCTTACCGAATATTGATTTTAATATCATGTCGGGAAATTCCCTCATCGGTTTAATTCGCGTGGACGGAAAAAGTTTTAATCTCATGCAAACCCTCACCGCGCAAAATTATCAGACAATTCTCGCGGAAAAAAACCGCAGTATTGAATTATACAAAGAACACGCTTTTCGGTTGGGAGAAGTAGAGGGAACCCCCCAAGAAAACCGTCTTCAGATGTTACGCAATCACATCGAGGATGTCAACCGCGAATCGGTGCAGAAATTAAACCAAATTCTCTTAGATGAGTTTAGCGGTAAGTTGTCAATTAAGTACGAATCCGCACAATTAACGGGAAAAGCAAAGAAACGTTTATTAACTCTTTCTGATATGCAGTCCCTGAAACCCTTCCACTGGGGTTATCACTTCGATAAACTGATTACAGAAAAAGGTGGTTTTGATGTGATTATCACCAATCCCCCCTGGGAAGTCTTTCAAACCGATGAAAAGGAATTTTTTCAGCAGTATGATAGTTTAATTCAGAAAAACAAACTTGATATAAAATCATGGAACAAACAGCGAGATAAACTTTTAGAGAATCCAGAAATCCAAAAAGCTTGGTTAGAATATTGTAGTGGTTATCCCCATGTTAGTGCTTATTTTAAAAAGTCCGAACAATATCGAAATCAAAATTCTGTAATTAACGGCAAAAGTGCTTCAAGGAAAATTAATCTTTATTGTTTATTTACAGAACAATGTTTTAATCTACTCCATCCCCAGGGAGAATGTGGAATAGTTGTTCCCAGTGGAATTTATACCGATTTAGGAACCAAACAACTGCGAGAAATGTTATTTTCTCAGACAAATGTGACAGGATTATTTTGTTTTGAAAATCGTAAAGAAATTTTTGAAAATGTCCATAGAAGTTTTAAGTTTGCTATCTTAACTTTTGAGAAAAATAAACAAACTCTTTCCTTTCCTGTAGAGTTTATGCGTCACGATGTTGAGGAATTACAACGGTTTCCCCATAAAGATAGTTTAGTAATTAGCGTCGATTTAATCCGCAAACTATCCCCCGATTCCCTCTCGGTAATGGAATTTAAACAAGATATAGATATTCATATCGCTGAAAAAATGTCTCGTTTTCCCCTGCTAGGAGAAACCCTTCCCGATACATGGAATCTCAAGTTAACATCAGAATTTAACATGACTACTGATAGTTATTTATTTAAAACTGAACCCGCAAAGGGAAGACTACCCCTCTACGAAGGAAAAATGATTGAACAGTTCAGCCATGGTTTATCTCAACCGCGCTATTGGATAAATGAATCAGAAGGAAGAAAAGCAATATTAGGAAAATTGCCAGATAATCAGCAGATACTAGACTATCAAACCTATCGAACTGGATTTCGTAAAATTGCTAGGAATACTGATAGTAGAACTTTAATAGCTACCATTATACCTCCTGCTTTTCATGGAGAAAACTTTCAATCTATTGTACATTTTCAAGAAGAAGTTAATCCTGGAGTTTAGACTAACTCAACCTGCAACCAAACTGCACAGTTTGGTCTAATGATAAGAAGACTACAGGGAGTCAAAAAAAGGAGATAATGGGATAAAATTGTCAAATAATCAAAAAACTTGAATCAATCTACTCAGAAACTCCAGGATTTTAGAAATGAAGTCTATCAACTACTAGGGCCAGCTAAAGATAGCACTTTCGAGTTGATGGATGCCATTCTTGTCACGAAAAATGTCTATTCTTTGGTTGAATTATCGCTTTCACCAGTATTTCGACGAAAGTGGTCAAGCCTGTATGAAGCTCTCGATGATTGTCGGCCTAAAACCAACAAATTGATGAAACTCTATATTAGCGAAATCCCCAGCTCCGAACCATCACAACGGATAATCTTGGCAGGAGATCATACACCTTGGCCCAGAACTGAAGCTCCAACGTTAAAAGACAGAACTTATGAACACGGGGCCAAAGTTATTTCAGGAAAACCAATTACGTTAGGTCATGGTTACAGTACGTTAGCCTGGATACCAAAAGAAAAAGGCAGTTGGGCATTGCCCTTACGACATGAGAGAATTACTTCTCATGAAACGCCAATAACTAGAGCCGTTTTACAACTTAAACAAGTATGCCGACATCTCGAAGAAAGACCCATAACTTTGTGGGACAGTGAGTATGGGTGCGCTAATTTCGTAAAACTAACATCCGAGATAAATGCGGATAAGTTAATGCGTTTACGTCCTAACCGTTGTGTTTTTGCTAAGGCTCCTGCCTATCAAGGAAAAGGAAGACCGAAGAAACATGGACATAAAATGAAATTGTCTGCTCCCATAACTTGGGCAATTCCTATTGAATCAATTGAAATCAATGATTCAACTTGGGGAGTCGTTAAAATTCAAAAATGGAGCCAATTTCATTTCTATGAATCGGCGGAGCATCCGATGGAAATCATTTTGATTCAACGCCAAGGGAAAGGACTTTCCCAAAAAGAAGCCAAACCAATGTGGTTAGCGTGGATTGGAACCGAACAACCTTCTTTAATGTCCTTATGGTCGCTTTATTTAAAACGCTTTGCTATTGAACATTGGAATCGATTTGTTAAACAAAGATTACATTGGACAAAAGCGAAATTGGGAAATACAGAAAGCGGGCAGAGATGGAGTAATTTGATGCCAATTTTAACTTGGCAATTATGGTTAGCTCGTGAAATGATAGAGGACAACCCGCTGCCGTGGCAGAAGCCTCAACCCCTGGAGAAGTTAACCCCCGGACGAGTGGCACAAGGCTTTGCCGGACTTTTAGCCGTGATAGGCACACCCGCCAAACCACCAAAACCCCGCGGAAAGTCCCCAGGTTGGGAAAAGGGTAAGAAAAGGAAGAAAAAACCTCGTTATCCAGTGGTCAAAAAGACAGTAACTCGACAGAAAAAAGACAAAAAAGAGGCAGATTAAAGCCCCTAATGAATAAATTAGCATTATTTTTAGCTTTTCTGACAAGCTAAGTCTTTTTTTTATGCGTTCTAATTATCAGACTAGACTTTACAGTCTGATTTTTTAGTCTAAACTCCAGTTCTCATTGCCGCCAGAGAAGAAAAAGAAGCCTTCTCTCGTAAAGTTATCATTTATACATTAGGGCATCTTTATCAAGAAGGAAAAATTTCAGCAGGAATCGGCGCACAAGTATTAGGATGCGATAAATATACATTTTATACACTTCTCTCTGAGTATGGTTTTTCCATTATTGATTACACAGCAGAAGAATGGGAGTCAGAGATAGAAACCAGTCAGTCGTGAATTAGCAAAAAAAATCAAAGAGAATAAAGATAATTGTTAATTCTATACCGATCATCGCCTTATCTTTGATTAATCAATTAGATATTCTTAATCAGCTATTTAATGAAGTGATTATTCCTTGGGCAGTTTATCAAGAAATTGTCATCGCTGGAGATAATAAACCGGGGGCAAAAGAACTCAAAAATGCCAATTGGATTCAAGTTCAAGAAGTTGCATCATCATCTCCTCTTGAACCGCTATTACTAGGATTAGATCGAGGAGAATTAGAAGTTATTCTCTTGGCAATTTCAATCAAACCAGACTGGGTAATTATAGATGAGAAATTAGCAAGAAGAGTTGCCAAAGCTATGGAATTACCCGTCAAAGGAACATTAGGAATTCTCTTGGTTGGTTTTGATATGGGTTATCTATCTAAACAAGAAATTTTAGATTTATCACAACAGTTAGTTGATTATGGAATTCGTATTAGTTCTCCGATGATTAATTGGCTAAAAACAGAATTAGACAATGATCATTAATACTAACTCAATGCAAAATTTACTACCTTGAAACAATAAATCGTACACATTCGTGACCAAGAAAAAGCAGAAACACTCTCTAAAATTTTAACTGCTTTAGATTTTGTTGACTCTGTAGAAATCATCGAAGATCAAACAACATTATCTGATCACGAGCAAGAATTCTTTGCCCTGGCAGGATTGTGGGAAGACAGAAATATCACCCCTGAATCTATCCGTCAAGCAGCATGGCGAGAAGAAAAACGATGATTTTATTAAAAGTTTAGAACGCTATGAGCCGTCGAATGAATGACCCATCCACATTTCATTGGCGATCGCATTCCTCCCCATCTTTCCACACTCCCTACGCAATCGCAAAAATCCGATAAAATAGTGAATAAGTGACATCCATCAATACAATTTATTACAAAAAATAATTTCTAAGTAATAAAACAATGGCTCAATTACAAACCCTAATGCCTATACTACAAGAATTTCGCCAAGAATTAGCAAAGTTTTATGGAAAACGGTTAGTAAAACTCATCCTTTTTGGTTCACAAGCGCGGGGTAACGCCAATGAGGACTCAGATATTGATATTATGGTCGTATTAAAGGGTCCCATTTCCCCTGGAGATGAAGTGATTCGGATGGCAGACATCGCTACTCAACTAGACCTTAAATATAATACCTTCATTTCTTTGATTCCTATCGCCGATGAAGATTTTGTTCATCGACAAACCCCATTAATGGACAATATTCGCCGAGAAGGGATTGTCCTGTGAACCAAATTTCGTCCTATATCAATCAAGCTAATGAAGAATTAGAAGCGGCCACCCTATTACTTGAAAAAAATTATTATCGTGCTTGTATTTCTCGTTGCTATTATGCCATTTATTGTACAGTCCAAGCTCTGTTAATAGTTAAAAATATCAATACTCGCAGTCATCGAGGGGTACGACAGCAATTTTCTCAACATTTTATTCAAACAGGTGAATTATCATTAGAACTATCAAAAGCATTAAGAATTACCTATGATTTACGACAATTAGGAGATTATGATCAAGTTATTGAAATAACTAGGGAACAAACAAAAATTGCCTTAGAATACGCCACAGTATTTGTAGAACAAGCAAGCCACTGGCTTAATACACATTAGTTTAGTATAAAGAGATAAATAAATTATCTCAAATGGAATGCTCCCACTCTAGCAAATACTACAGTAACTATTTATGCGCTATCAAGTTCGACTCAAAGAAAGCGAAGAAGGTTATGCAATTTGGTGTCCCAGTTTACCCGGATGTTGGTCACAGGGAGACACTGAAGCAGAAGCTATGGAAAATATCAAAGAAGCGATACAAGACTATTTAGAGACAATTGAAGAATTAAACAAAGATGCTGAAGTGCGTTATGTAGAAGTAGGATAAGTAGGCCAAAATTACCCGGAATTAATCATCTACGCGCTGTTAATGCCTTTAAAAAAGCGGGATTCCGCATCACTAGACAGAGAAAACATATTACCATGACAAATGGAGAACAGACTATCACCATTCCACGAGCAAATCCAGTTAATGCTTATACAATGGCAGGGATTGTTAAAGAAGCGGGTTTAACTATCGAAGAATTCTTAGAATTACTCTAAAACTATTTCTAACCTGCTTTTAATCCTTCATTTTGGGGGGGAGGTAGCTTTAAGAGAAGTGTATCAAGGGATTAAAGAGGTGAGTCGCTGGTGGCGGTGATTCTTGTTCTATGAATTAGCCTCCACCTTACCCAATTGAATCAGCAGTCTGCTCCCCAGTGCCTTCGGCAAGCACAGAAATCCAATAAAATAGTGAATAGGTGACATCGGGAAAAAATCATCTATGGCAACTACATCCGAAGACGTATGGCGAATCTTAGCCGAATTAGCGACTGCTCAAGCTGAATTAACTGCTGCTCAAAAAGAAACTGACAAACAACTGAAGGAAGTTAGTCAACAACAGAAGGAAACTGACCGACAACTCAAGGAAACTGACCGACAACAGAAGGAAACCGAGCGACGACAACAGGAAACCGACCGACAACTCAAAGAATTAGGACGGCAAATTGGGGGACTTGGTGCCAAATTCGGCAGCTTTACCGAAGGACTTGCCCTTCCCTCAATGGAAACGATTCTCAGACAAAGGTTCGGTATGGAAGTTGTTAGTCCCAGTGTGCGAGTCAGTAAAGATGGAAAACACCTAGAAATTGATGTCCTTGCCTATACCAATGGTGAGCTAAATACTGCCTATATCGTTGAGGTTAAAAGTCATGCTAGAGAGGAATCCATTACACAATTAAAAAGTATTTTGCAACGGTTTCGCAGCTTTTTTCCTGAACACAAGGACAAAAAACTCTATGGCATACTAGCATCAGTTGACTTATCCAACGAATTACGCGAAAAAATTCTGCAAGAAGGGTTTTATGTGGCTCGGATTCATGACCAAGTATTTGAACTCGATATTCC